>JAFDDW010000089.1 GCA_019310665.1 Deltaproteobacteria bacterium | reverse complement strand
TCTTTCCGGGTTGATTTCAACAATTTTGGCACCGCTTTCTTTGGCGATGACCGGCATCAGGGCTGCCGGCTGGACCACGGCGGAAGTGCCGACCACCAGCATCACATCGCAATCGGATGCAATTTGCCGGGAACGCTGCAGGGCGTCCGGGGGGATCATTTCACCGAAAAAAACAGCATCCGGTCTTAAAATCCCGCCGCAGGAACAGCGGGGCGGAATCACAGATATGTCAACCTTGCGGGTTTCATACTTCCGGCTGCAGTCCATACATCGCTGCCAGGCAAAGGTCCCATGAAATTCGATCACATCGGTGTTGCCGGCGGTCTGGTGAAGTCCGTCAATATTTTGAGTGATAACGGTTTTTAATTTACCCATCTCTTCAAGCTTTGCCAGCCCCTTGTGGCCGTCATTGGGAACGGCGATATCGACGATTTTTTTCATTTCTTTGACAAGAATATTCCAAACCCTGGCTGGATCTCTCATAAACGCATCGATATGGGCAATTTCCATGGGATCAAATCGTTCCCAGAGTCCGCCTTTTCCCCGAAAAGGCGGTATGCCGCTTTCGATAGAAATTCCGGCCCCGGTCAGCGCCGTCACCTTACCGGCAGCGGCCAGATCTTCAGCAGCCTGTTTGATCAGATCATCCATGTTCATTCCCCCAATTGCCTGTTTTACCACCTGTTGGCCTTTGTTGCCCCCCGGTTTTTAAACCCAAAGATCCTCGATGCTGGATACTGGATGCTCGATACTCGATACTGGATACTCGATGCTCGATACTCGTATCCGGCACCCCACAACTCGCAGTCTATCTTTTTCCAATCCAAAATCCAAAATCACAAATCCAAAATCGAAACAATCCCAAATCCGAAATCCCAAATCCGCAATCGAAGGACCCGCAACGCGTAACCCGAGTTATATCTCAAATTCCATATCGCATGTCACGCCCACACATTCCAGGTTGGAGCCCTGGTCGGCAATTCGTGTCCTGCAATCTTTTACGATGTCGTCCATTTGGCGGTCGCTGTGTTCCTGGTTCAAGTGAAACAGGCCTAACTTTTTGGCGCCGGCCTTGAGGGCCAGATCAAGGGCATCGGTATATACGGAATGTCCCCAATCAACAAAGGTTTTATATTCTTGCGGTGTGTATTCGGCATCGTGAATGAGCAGATCCGCGTTGCTGGAAAATTTCAGATAATCTTTGAACTCAAGTCCGCCGGGATGGACATAGCCCAGCTCGTTGTCCGTCAGAAATACAAAACTCTTGCCGTCCTCTATGAATTTATATCCGCTACCGCCGTTGGGGTGACTGAGCGCAATGGGTACAACCGTGACCGACCCGATTTCAAAATCCATAGGGCATGCATCCGGATAAGTCATCCGGGCGGTGACATCCTTGTATTTGACTGGAAAATAAGGGGGGGCCATGACCTTGGAAAGAATGGTTTCCACAAATTTGCTGTGATACGGGCAGCGGTGCATTTGGATATTGAATTTTTTAAAAAATAGCGGTTTAAAAAAAGGAAAGCCCATCAGATGATCCCAATGAGCATGGGTGAAGATAAAATTTAGATCATAGCATTTCTCGTCGGCCAGTTGGTTGCCCAGCCGTCGAATTCCGGTTCCGGCATCCACGATGATAACGTCACCGCTTTTTGTCCGGATCTCAACGCAGGTCGTATCACCACCGTATTTTAAGTATTCTTTGCCCGATACCGGGATGGATCCTCTGGAACCCCAAATTTTAATGATCATATTTTACCTTTTTTTCTCCACAGGACAGCGAACTTGCCTGCACCCCGGCAGCTTGCAAAATAATTAAATCACAAAATACAAATCACAAAAATCAAACAAATTACAATGACAAAAATTCAAAAATCCAAACATGTCTGTGATGATGAATAAAATTCTTAATTGTGAGTTTTGGTCATTGAATATTGGGGTTTGAGATTTATTTGTTATTTGGTGCTTGAAATTTGAGATTTAGTACTTGTTCGCCACGAATTAACACACACCGTATGGGTTACTGAGTAGTATAAGACCCATCTTGCTTCGTCTTTCCATAAAACGTATGCCAGATGCCCTCATGGGTCCATTGTTTTATAATCTTGACTTGATGTCTTGCAAGGTTGTCGGCGATATCTTTGGCTTCGCTGCGCAACAGACCGGAGAGGATAAACCTTTTCTTGGTAAGAAAACCGTTGTCATCAACCAGCCGGCGCATGACATCATAATGGATGTTGGCAATTACAAGGTCTGCCGGATATGCAATCATATCTTCAGCCCGACCCTGAACAATTGCGACACGATTTTGCAGATGATTGAGCCTCACATTTCGGACGGCAGTCTTGGCTGCCAAAAAATTCAAATCAACACCTGTAACGCGTTTACTTCCCAATTTTGCGGCAGCCAGTGCCAGCAGGCCGGTTCCGGTCCCAAGGTCCAGCACGGTGTTGATTTGTTTTGAGCCGGCCGCTAATTCCAGGGCCTCGAGGCAATCACGGGTGGTCGGATGCGTGCCCGTGCCGAAGACCAGGCCGGGATCCAACAGAATTTGGAGCTTATCCCCGTTGCCGTTAACCCTGTCTTGCGTTTCCTCCCAGCGGGGTATGACACGAAATTTTCCGTGCTCGAAGGTGCTGAATACTTCTCCCAGCCATTGTTCGTAGGGCATTTGATAGCTGTCAATGTAGCTCAGATGGGGTTGGCGACCCAAGAGATTTTCGACTTGCCCGGTAGCGGGACGGGAGAAGTTTCCAAGAAAGTCATCGTGAAGCATCACGCTATCCGCTTTCAGGCGGCCCTTGATGTAGTAAATATACAGTTCCTGGCAGGGACCGGCGCTCGCTTTCTGGTTCATGATATATAGTTTCAGACTTCGTAATTAACCTTAAAAATGAGTTGTTTTTTTGGACACTATTTATATTTATTAACGCCAAATTGGGGAATTTAGGGATTGAGGGATTCAAGGATAAAATCAATCAATTAAAATAGATAGAATTCATTCAATTCCTAAATTCCTCAATCCTTTAATTCCTAAATCAGATCCGTGTCCAATTTGCATGCAATTCCGCGACATATAAACCGTCAATATTTCATAAACCGTCAATATTTCCGCCTAGGGCGGATCAATCGTCAATTTTTTTTCTGGAGACGATTCATTTGTTGGCAACTGGTCAAGATACCACTCCATGGGGTCAAGCAGGGTAAATCCCAGACTATCCAATTTCTTTTTAACGTGGGCGACATTCTGGGTCAAGAGATAGATAAAAACGGCCCGCTTGTCTTCCTCCCAGTACCGGGCGACAAGAACACTGCCAAAGGAGACATTTTCCGCGGTGATCGCGTCCACAATTTTTTTCAGCTGGCCGACCTCTTCTTTCACTATAATACACAGCAGCGTGCCGGGTTCGCCAATACCAAGAACATTGATAAAGGCCCGCAGAAGATCGCGCACCGAGATGATACCCTCAAGCCGGCGGTTATCATCGACCACCGGCAGCGCACCGACTTTTGAATTTTGGATCAGCAGCAGTGCATCCTGAATGGTGTAGGTCGGAGAAATCGCAAGGGGGTCTTTGGTCATGATATCTTTAACCGGCAGGGCGCAGAATTGTTCCCTTTGTTCTTCACTACAGGTATCCTTAAGGTAATTGTAAGGCAAGGCACTGCGGATATCTCGATCGGTGACAATGCCGACAAGTTGTTGGTTTTGGTCTACTACCGGCAGGTGGCGGATACTGTTATCCGCCATCAATTCCTGGGCTTCAATGACAGGTGTTTCTGAATCAACAGTGATGACCTTGCGGGTCATGGATCTGCTTACAAACATAATGCCTCCTAAATTTAGTTGATTGGTTGATTGGTAAATTTGTTGATTAGTTAAAATAGTTGTTCATACTAACTAATATTCAACTTGTTACCAAATTAACCAAATCTACGCATTTAGCAATATTTCAACGTGATTGGCGGCAAGCTCGGGAAGGCGTTCCAGTGAGTAGCCTCCTTCCAGTACAGATATGATTCTGCCTTTTGAATGCTGCCGGCCCAACTCCACAATTCTCTGCATAATCCACGAGAAGCCTGCGGTTGATAATTTCATATCGGACATATCATCATCCGCGTGGGCATCAAAGCCGACCGAGACCAGGATGACTTCGGGCTTGAATTCGTCAAATGCGGGAATCAGGTCTTTTTGCATCAGGCGTTTGTATTCGTCATCGCCCTGGCCGGGCAATACCGGCGAGTTCTTTGTAAAGCCATGTCCGGAGTTGTTGCCGATTTCAAATTCGCGCCCGGTACCGGGGTAGGCAAAAGAGGGGTGCTCATGGATGGAGTAGTAAAATACCGTTGAATCCTGCTCGAAGATATGCTGGGTGCCGTTGCCGTGATGAACATCAAAGTCGATAATTCCAACCCGCTCGATGCCCCACTGGTTCTGCAGGTACCGGGCGGCAATGGCCACGTTATTGAAATAGCAAAACCCCATGGCCTTGTTGACTTCCGCATGATGTCCCGGAGGTCTGACTGCGCAAAAAGCGTTATCGAGGTCCCCTTCCATTACCCGGCTGACGACATCCAGAATTCCTCCCACAGCAAGCAAAGCAGCCTCGTAGGTATCGTAACACACCTGGTTATCCGGGCTGTCAAACATACTCTTACCGGAAAGGCAGGCGGCCTCAAAGCGCATAATATAGCGCCCGTCATGAACCATTTCGATCCATTTCATATCTGCCCGGCGGGCCTTTATGTGAATGAGCCTGGAAAGCAACCCGGCTTCCTGGATGCCCCGGTAAATGCAGGGAAGCCTGTCCGGCATTTCCGGGTGATAGTCGCCGGTTAAGTGCAACTGATACCTTTCATCATATAAAAAGCCGGTCTTTTTCATGCCACTATCTTATCAAAGATTTCGAAGGACGCCTGGACCGACACACTGTCATCAGGCATTTCGATGGTCGGCTGCCCGTTAAAATCAAAATCATAGATGGTGCGGTCGTCCGGCACGGTGCCGGCCAATTCGAGCCCGCCCCCATGGATCATTTCCAGCGCTTTTTCGGACGGCGCTTCTTTGGCCTGATTGATCACCACATAGCTTTTGCCGACGCCGATGTTCAACCGTCTGGCAAGATCGTCAATCCTTATAGCGGCCTGAAGACCGCGTCGGGAAGGATCGGTGATAAGTAACAGAATATCTACATTTTTAGTGGTCAGACGGCTGATATGCTCCATGCCGGCCTCATTATCCATCACGATAAAGGGATAATTGTCAGCCAGACGGTCCATGAATCCCGCCAGCAGGGTGTTGGCGGCACAATAGCAGCCGGCGCCCTCAGGTTGCCCCATCACAATCAAGTCATATCCCGGCGCTTCGACCATGGCTTCTTCCAGTTTCATCTCCATAAAAATATCTTTGGTCATGCCGCCGGGGACGACACCTTTTTTCATTTCTTCCCGGGCGTTGCCAAGGGTGTCTTTGATCTCCAGGCCGAGGACCTCATTTAAATTAGAGTTGCAGTCAGCGTCAACTGCCAGAATCGGCGTCCTATTTTTTTTTACCAGGTATTTGATAAGCAGGCCGGCCATGGTGGTTTTACCCGTACCGCCTTTGCCGGCCAGAGCGATTGTATATGGCATTTTTAAAGTTTTCCTTTCTATGAGTGAGCGTTCAAGTGATTAAATATTTAAGGTCCGCCTCCGGCGGATCGGTTATAAAAAAACTATCATAAAAATGACGGAGAGAAGCGACATCCACAAATATTCAATATTCAATCTTCAATAGTCAATTCCAGCTTGTCCGGATTAACCCTAAAATAATTAAGTTAGTTTCGCCCAACAGTCAAGTACCTTTTGCGTTAAAACCGGACGAGTCGATCAATATATTGTCAAATAAATGATCATAAGGGCTTATTTGTGTCCGATAAATTCAGGCCATGCGGGTTTCAAACCCCTTGCAAAGACTGGTGGCATGTGCTAATCCCAACAGCAAGTTAGGCCGCAACCAGCAGGTTGGACAGCATCGGTTTATAAAACTTTTCCCGGCGGGTCGGCCTAATTGGAATGCTGGAATATTTTAAATAAGTTATAGACATTCCGAAACGTATAATCGTTCATATCAAATCATTTTTTGGAGGAATTAGGATGGATTTTGAGCTCACTAAATCGCAAAAAGAAATTCAGAAAGCCGCCAGGGAATTCGCCAAAGGTGAATTTGACAAAGATCTTGCCCTTGAACTTGACAGAAAGCACGAATTTCCAACCAAGATTTGGAAAAAAGCAGCTGATTTAGGATTTATCGGCGTTCACTATCCGGAAGAGTATTCCGGCCAGGGGCTTGGTGTTCTGGAAAACATCATTATCGCCGATGCGTTGTGCGCCCAGGATTCCACCATCGGCAGCGCCGTTATTCTTTCCAGTTTTGCCACTGAGTGTGTTTTGCGTTTCGGCAGCGAGGAATTAAAGCGGAAATTTCTTCCGGCGGTGGCCGAGGGTGAAATGCTCTCGTCCGGAGCCTTTACCGAACCGGGTCATGGATCAGATATCACCTCACTGGACACGACCGCCGTGCGGGAGGGAGATGAATGGGTCATTAACGGCACCAAAACATTTATCAGCAACGGTGGCATGGCCGGTTTTTATTGCACCATGTGTCAGACGGACAGCGAGGTGCAGCCCACTTACCGGGGGATCAGTTTGATTTTGGTGGAGGATGGTCAAGAAGGCCTTACCACCGCCGATGTCGGTGAAAAGATGGGTATTCACATGATCTCTACGGCCGAGGTCAACTACAAGGATGTGCGTGTTCCGGCCGCCAACATTATCGGGGAGGAGGGTAAAGGCTTCTACCATGTTTTAGAATTTTTCGACGAGAGCCGGATTTTAGTTGCCGGCCAGGCCTTGGGAATCGCCCAGGGTGCCTATGATCGCGCTCTGGCCTATGTTAAAGAACGGGAACAGTTTGGCCGCAAGATTGCCCAGTTCCAGGTCACCCAGCATAAACTGGCGGATATGGCCACCAAGATTGAGCTTGCCAGACTGATAACTTACAAGGCCGCCTGGAATTTTGATCAGGGCCGCATTGACCCCAAACTGACATCCATGGCCAAAATGTATGCGGCACGCACGGCGGTTGAAGTGGCAGATGAAGCCATACAACTTCTGGGCGGATACGGATACATGACGGAATATGAAGTCGAGCGGTTTTACCGCGATGCCAAGATCACCGAACTGTATGAGGGTACCAAGGAGATTCAAAAGAATACGATTGCCAGTGCGGTGATCGGTAAAATCAAATAGTTTAATTGATACGCCTCCGGGGTATCAACCACCAAAACCATTTTTAATGATCATGTATCCTTTTTAGGATCGAAAGGGGGGTGAAATGCCTGACCTGATCAAGAAAACCCTGCTGGCAGGTGTCGGCCTGGCGCTGAAAACCTGGGATGAAGTGGAAGATCTGGCCAAAGAATTGATTGATAAGGGGAAGATGTCCGAAAAAGACGGCAGAAAGTTTACCAAAGATTTGCAAAAACGCTATGAAGACACTCAGAAGAAACTGGAGACCCGGGTCGAAAAAATGGTCAAGGAATTTTTTAAGAAAGCCGATGTGGTAACAACCGATGAATTAAAGGCCTTGAAAAAAGAAGTCCGAGATTTAAAAAAAATGATCAGCAGCGAAAAGGAGAAGTCCTAACCCGGATAAACCGGAAAATGCCTAAATTGCGCTAAAATGCCTAAAATGCCTAAAATTGTGGTGTCGCTGCGCTCAGGCTTTATTTTAAACACCTGGTGTTATGTGCTTGTAAAAGCGAGCAACTAGTAAGTAAAAATAATCACGTAACCTGCCTTTGCTTTTGTCAAATCGATCCGCCGGAGGCGGGCCTTGATTTTAGGCATTTTAGTGCAATTTAGGCATTTTAGGCATTTCTTTACGTAACTGATTTTTACATTAGGCCTATGCTGAGCATAAGAAAAATAGGTGTCATAGGCCGGACCTATCGACACCTCAACCGCTACCGGCAGATCCTGACCGTATTGTTTAAGTATGGCTTTGGGGACCTGCTGGAGATGTTGAAGATCGATCAATATATTGAAGTCGGTCTTCAAATGATATCGAGGAAACGGGCCAACCGGGTAGAACGACTGAGCCGGCCCCAGCGGCTGAGAATGGCTTTTGAAGAACTCGGGCCCACCTATGTAAAGCTCGGTCAGATACTTTCCACCCGTCCGGATCTTGTCCCGATGGAATATATCGAAGAACTGTCACTGCTCCAGGATAAGATTCCGGCCTTTCCATTTGAAAAAGTCCGTAAAGTTGTCAGTTCTGAGTTCGGCATGTCCCCCGAAGAGTTGTTCGACAGCCTGGAAGAAGAGCCATTTGCATCGGCTTCCATCGGTCAGGTGCACCGGGCGGTTTTGAAAGACGGCGAAGCGGTGGCCGTTAAATTCCAGCGGCCCGGTATTGAAAAAATCATCGAAGTCGATCTTGAAATCATGCTGCATCTGGCAACCCTGGCCGAACACCACATAGAAGAGCTATCCTTCCATCGTCCGGTGAAAATTGTAGAAGAATTTGCCAAGACGCTGGAAAAAGAAATTGATTACAAAAACGAAGCAACCAATATGGAGAGGATTGCCCGTCATTTTATAGACGACCCCCTTGTTTATATCCCCAAGGTATTTCGTGACACCACCACCACCCGCGTACTGACCTGCGAGTTCATTGAAGGCATTAAGATCTCAGATATTAAGAGCCTGGACGCCGCAGGGCTCGACCGGGGGATTATCACCGCCCGGGGTGCCGATCTGGTGCTCAAACAGATCTTTGTCAACGGTTTTTTTCATGCCGATCCGCACCCGGGCAATATTTTTGTATTGCCCGACAATGTGATCTGCCTGCTGGACTTCGGTATGACCGGTATAGTGGATCGACAGACCCGGGAGAATTTTGTCGATCTGCTCGACAGTATCGTTCACCAGGATGAAGTTCGTACGGCCCAGGTACTTCTTAAGTTAACCTATTGGGACGAAGAACCGGAGATGCGGTTGTTTGAACGGGAGGTGGCGGATTTCATGGGGCGGCATCTTTACAAACCCCTGAAGGATATCGAGCTTGGCAAGCTGCTGCAGCAATTGCTGGAATTGTCCACCAGCTTAAGGTTGCGAATTCCGCCGGATATTTTTTTGATGATGAAAGCCTTTAGCACCATGGAAAGCGTGGGCCATATGCTTGATCCGGATTTTGATATGATTGCTCAGGCCACACCCTTTATCGCGGAGGTAAAGCTGTCCAGGTATAAACCCCAACGAATCGCCGACGATGTTTACGATCTGGCTTCCCGGCTGCTTCATTTTTTTCAACAATTTCCCAAAGACTTGCTTGACCTTGCCAATTTAGCCCGGCAGCACAAACTCAGTTTGAAAATTGAGCATCGGGGTCTGGAGACCATGCTGGCAACCTATGACCGAATCTCCAACCGGATTTCTTTTTCCATCCTGATCGCGGCGTTGATTATCGGGTCCGCACTGATTGTGATATCCGAAACCCCGCCCCTTATTTACGGGATTTCACTTATCGGAATCCTGCTCTTCTCTGCCGCCGCGATTATGGGAATCTGGCTGTTGGTGGCAATCCTCAGGAAGGGAAAGCTATAAGGCAAGCCTTTGATTTCGGATCTGGGATTGCTTCGATTTCGGATTTTAGATTTCGGATTTCGGATTTTAAATAAGGAATAGACGCTGATTTATATTTTTATCTCATTTCTTCCTACCTTATACCCTATACACCTTATACCTTACAACTATTTTCGTTTATCCCAAAGCCACATCCAGGGTCATCATGACGGCAAACCCAAGCATGGCGCCGATTGTAGCAATATCGGTATTCTTCTCCAGTTGGGATTCAGGGATAAGTTCTTCCACAACGACGTATATCATGGCGCCGGCGGCAAAGGACAGGGCATAGGGCAGTATCGGTTTTATCAGGATAACGGACACCGCTCCCAGCACCCCTGCAATGGGCTCGACGATGCCGGATGCCTGCCCGTACCAGAAACTTTTCAGGCGCGAAAAGCCTTCCCGGCGCAAGGGCACCGAGACGGCGGCACCTTCCGGGAAATTCTGGATACCAATGCCTATGTTCCGGGAAATTCTGGATACCAATGCCTATGGCCAGGGCAACGGCACCGGCCATAGTCGCTGAGGGCAGATCTGATGCCAGGGCACCGAAGGCAACGCCGACTGCCAGGCCCTCAGGAATATTGTGCAGCGTGATTGCAAGCACAAGCAAAATGCTTCGGTGCCAGCTCGTCTTTACGCCTTCGGCTTCCTCCCCAGAGGAACAGGCCGCCCATCAGAAAGCCGGTCGTGGCGGGAATCCAGGCCGGCAGGCTCGATTCTGCGGCCATCTCAATGGCCGGAGCCAACAGCGACCAGAAACTTGCCGCAATCATTACTCCGGCGGCAAAACCCAGCATGCCGTCCAGTACTTTTCTGTTAATGGTTTTGAAAAAGAAAACCAGCGCGGCGCCCAATGCGGTCACAAACCAAGTAAACAAGGTTGCGATCAGGGCTTGCAATACCGTATTTTGTCCGACGAACCAGTCAACCATCAGCCGACTCCTTTCATTCTTCAAAGTTTAGAGTATGTTTATACGCTTTGGCGGCAAGGGGCAAGAAAAAATACACAACCGGGAAGGCCTGTCAAGATTTGAGGATTTCATCATTGACATTTTTTATCATTTAGGGTTACGGATGAATAATGAAACTACATTTGTACAATTCACTGACCCGCCGGAAAGCCGAATTTAAACCTGTTCAACCGGGGAAGGTGGGGCTGTATACCTGCGGCCCCACGGTTTATAATTTTGCCCACATCGGCAACCTGCGGACCTATATTTTCGAGGATATCCTAAAGCGGGTTCTACAGTACAACGGGTACCGGGTAAAACACGTGATGAATATTACCGACGTCGGTCATCTAACCGGCGACCGGGACATGGGCGAAGACAAAATGGAAAAAGGGGCCCAGCGGGAGGGTCGAACGGCCTGGGAAATCGCTGATTTTTACACCCAGGCCTTTAAAAATGATATCGCCCGGTTAAATATTATAGCGCCGGATATCTGGATCAAAGCCACCGATACCATTGACGACCAGATTGCCCTCGTAAAAATTCTGGAGGAAAAGGGATATACTTATCGCACCAGCGACGGCGTTTACTTTGACACCCCAAAGTTTGAAGATTACACCAAGCTTTCCCACCAGGATATTGAGTCGCTGCAAGAGGGTGCCCGGGTTGAGAAAAATCCGGAAAAGCGCAATCCAACCGATTTCGCCCTGTGGAAATTTTCGCCCGCAGGCGTTCAACGACAGATGGAGTGGGATTCTCCCTGGGGTGTCGGGTTTCCGGGCTGGCATCTTGAATGCTCGGCCATGAGCATGAAATTTTTAGGGGAGCAACTTGATATTCATTGCGGCGGGACCGACCACATCGACGTGCATCATACCAATGAAATTGCCCAATCGGAGGCGGCTACCGGACGTAAATTTTTTAACTGGTGGATGCATGGGGCCTTTTTAATTATCACGGGCGGCAAGAAGATGGCCAAGAGCGAAGGCAATTTTCTTATCCTTGATAATGTTTTTGTCAAGGCGGGTATCAATCCGCTGGTGTACCGGTTTGCATCCTTTCAGACCCATTATCGCAAGCCGATGGAGTACAGCGATGAGAGTGTTCAGGCTGCCCGCAACGGTTTGCTGCACCTGCAAAACCAGGTTCGGCAGCTGGCAGATGCCGCGGCCGATCCGGACCATCTAATCAACCCGGAGCATAAAAGCAAATTCCTGGAAGCCGTCAATGACGATTTAAATATGCCGCGTGCGCTGGCCGCTGTGCAGGAACTGCTCAAAAGCAATATCGGTGATGACCAAAAATACACCACCATCCTGGACTTCGACCGCATTTTCGGACTGGACCTGGATCAGGTCAATAAACCCCAGGAATTGCCGGCGGAAGTTAAAAAACTGGTCGATGCGCGGCAGAAGGCC
>JAFDDW010000088.1 GCA_019310665.1 Deltaproteobacteria bacterium | reverse complement strand
AGAACAAAGCGGTGGGGGTGGAATCCAAATCGGATCTGATCGTGGCCTACAAACACGGTGTTGCGGTGGACGTCGAAGCCGATATCGTAATGAGCACACCGGTAAAATCCTGTCACGGGGAAGCAGAGTTATCCGATGCCATCCAGCAAATGCTGCTCAGGGATGTACAACGCATCTTCGTACATGCGTCCGATCCCACAGAGATCGTCGGCGTCCTGTCGCTGTCAGATGCCGCCAGATTCCGTTCGGGCTCCTGCCGCGCATGTACCGCTAGCCGACTCATGCAAACGGAATGATGAATGTCGAATGTCGAATGTCGAATGGTGGAATCGCTTCGCTCTATCTTTTTAAAAATATAAATCGACAGAATTCCTTAATTATTCATTCGACATTCTTCATTCGACATTCCAAATCGTCATTCCTATTCGTCATTCCTAAGCGCTGCCTGGATCTCGTCGGCAACCCGCCCGGCGGCTTCCCGGGGGTCTGAAGCATCTCTTATGGGCCTGCCGATGACTATATAGTCGGATCCATTTTCAACGGCCTGGGCCGGTGTTGTGATCCGCTGCTGATCATCTTTCCGGCCTGCCGCCCATGACGGACGAATACCCGGGGTGACAGTGATAAAATCAGTTCCGATCTGTTCTTTGATTACCATGGCTTCAAGACCGGAACAGACCACGCCGGCACACCCTGCTTTCCGGGCCATTCGAGCCCGCTTTAAAACCAATCCGGATAAATCCGGATAAAACTCAGCGCGGTATCCGGCAGTTTCGATATCTTCCGCCGAAACGCTGGTAAGCACCGTTACGCCGAGAATGTGAACTTCTCCCCTGCTCCCGGCCACCGCGGCTTCCAGCATTTTTGAGGTTTCACCACAGTGAACGGTTGCAAAATGTACGCCCAGATCGGCGACCCCGTCCATGGCACGGGATACGGTAGCCGGAATATCATGCAGCTTCAGATCCAAAAACACTCCAGCCGAACCGGCTGATTTGATAAACCGAACAATCTCCGGGCCAGAGCGGATAAAAAGCTCAAGTCCCACTTTGAACAATCCCACCCGATCGGCCAGAAGCTCAACATATCGTTTGGCCTCTTCTTCCGAGGCGACATCGAGGGGGAAAATGACGTAATCTTTAGCGTCTCGCATTTTGGTAACCTCATAGAAATGACGAAGGACGATTGACGAATGTCGAATGCTGGAATCGCTTCGCTCTGTCATTTATATTTTATTCTTTAATCGACAGAATTCCTTAATTCGTCATTCGTCATTCGACATTCTTCATTCCTTGTAATGCTGCTCCACCCACTTCAAATATTCGCCGCTTTTCACCCGTTCAACCCATTGCGAGCTATCCAGGTACCACTGAATGGTTTTTTTCAACCCGCTTTCAAAGGATTCCAGGGGAGCCCATCCCAGCTCATTTTCCAGTTTGCTGCTATCTATCGCGTATCTTAAATCATGGCCGGGTCGGTCTTTAACAAATTCAATTAATTCCCTGCGGGATGATTGATCGTCTCGGGGTTTAATTTTATCCAGCAAGTCGCAAACCATGTTTACCGTGTCGATGTTGGCCATCTCGTAACGACCGCCGATGTTATAGGTCTCTCCCCGGGTGCCGTTTTTCATTATTTCCCAGACGGCCAGGCAGTGATCTTTCACATACAGCCAGTCTCTTACATTGCTGCCGTCACCATAAACCGGGAGGGCCCTATTTTCCAGGGCGTTTAATATCATCAGCGGTATCAATTTTTCCGGGAATTGGTACGGGCCGTAATTATTAGAGCAGTTGGATATGGTAACCGGCATGCCATAAGTTTTGCTGTAAGCGCGCACAAGATGATCGGAGGCGGCTTTGGAAGCTGAATAGGGGCTGTTGGGTCTGTAAGGGGTTTGCTCGGTAAATAATCCGCTGTCGCCCAGAGAACCGTAGACCTCATCGGTGCTCACATGATGAAAAAGCACCAGCCGATCCAGATTCCGGCGGGCAATTTCCAACAGATTGAATGTTCCCCCGATGTTGGTTTTGATGAAAGCACCCGGCGCCACGATGGACCGATCCACATGGGATTCCGCGGCAAAATTGCAGACGGCGTCAATTTGATAAGCGTCAAAAGCATGGCTGATGGGCTCAGCATCACAAATGTCCGCTTTGATGAAAACATAGCGCCCGGGGATCGTCTTGGCGATATCGGCCAGGTTATCCGGATTACCGGCATAGGTTAATTTGTCTACATTGATGATGCGGCCCTTAAAATCGGAATCTAACAGCATGGTGCGAATAAAAACACTTCCGATAAAACCACAACCGCCGGTAACCATTATATTTTTCATGAAGTTTCCCCTTCGATCAAACCGACCGCTTAGGAAGCCAGCGGATGGGTTGGACAGCGAACCGCAGAATGTCGATATTCGCTTTTTCAAAGTTTCATTTTCGATTTGACCGGCCGTTTTTTTGGCCGGCGGCGGCGCTGAACCCTGAACCTCTGAACCCTGAACCTCTGAACTCAGAACCCCTCAACCTCTATCCGAATACTCTATCTTAAATTTCAGCAGGCATAAAGTATTTTTTCCAATAATGCCAAATAGTCAGCCAAGAATTCTATTGAAATAATCAAGTATAAAATGTATAAGTATACATTTGTAGTATTTACAGGTAAATAACTCAGGCGATCTATGCAAATCCAACAGCACTACCATGTGGCGGCAGGCAGTTATTATGTCAGTCGCTTCCAACCGCTGATCCTTCAGTCCTTTCTCGGAACCTGCGTTGGCGTCGCCCTGTTTGATGAAGAAGCGCAAGTCGGTGGATTGATTCATTTGTTGCTGCCGGAACCGGTTTCCCTGGCCGGCAGTATCCAACCTGAAAAGTATGCATCCACAGGATTTCCACTGTTTCTCGAGGCCATCTGTAATGAGGGCGCATCTAAAAGTCGCCTGAAAGCGTTTATTGCCGGCGGCGCCCTGGTGGGACCGTTGGAAGACATGGATTTGCACCTGGATATCGGTGGCCGGACGGTGGAAACGGTGCTGCAATACCTCAAGGCAGAAAACATCAAGGTTGAGAAATCGGAAACCGGCGGGTTTTTCACCTGCAGCCTGAATCTGAATATGCAAAACGGGCAATGCCGCATCGAACCGGCGCCGATAGACATGGATTCAACTGCCGGTGAAATTCATTTATCTTCAGCCGGAGAAATTGAGCAGGCCATGGAGACCATCCAGCCAATTCCCCAGGTGGCCCTCAAAATTTTAAGATTGATTGATAATGAAGAATATGAGATCAAGGCCCTGGCTGAAGAAATCCGCCAAGATCAGGTGATCAGTGCTCGAACACTTAAGCTTTGCAATTCTGTGGCATTTGCCAGCAGCAACAAGGTGGAATCACTGGACCAGGCTCTGGTATTTTTAGGGTTGCGACTGCTTGTAAAATTGGTTATCTCCGTCTCGGTCAATGAGTTCTTCAGCCATTCGGGTTTGGGCTATTCCTTGTGTAAAGGCGGGCTGTATCATCACGCCGTCGGCACGGCCGTCATTGCCGAGAAACTGGCCGACTACACCGGCAGCGTAGAACCGGGTTTAGCTTATACGGCCGGACTTCTGCATGACATCGGAAAGGTGGTGCTCGATCAATCCATCACCTCGGCCTATCCGCTTTTTTACCGCAAATTGTTTGAAGAAGAAAATAATTTTTCAGAAGCGGAAAAAGAGATTCTGGGCATCGATCACACCCAGGTCGGGAGTAAACTTGCCCGGAAATGGTCGTTTCCGGAATCACTCATCGACATCATCCGGCATCATCACGAACCTGAACAGGCAGCCCGACATCTTGAACTGGCGCATGTTGTTTACCTGGCGGATCTACTCATGTCCAGGTTCCACAGCGGTCTCGAGCTGGAACGGTTGAACACCGAAGCCCTTGCCTCGAGGATGGAAACCATCGGGTTGTCCATTAATAAATTTGCGGATATTGTGGACCTGATTCCTGTCGGGGTATTTGAATCATCGCCGGAAATGGCTATGTTACAACGATAGTTGAAGGTCCCTTCTTCCTATCCCGGACAAGCCGGTTGGTGCAGCGAGTGTGCCGATAAGCAAATAAAAGGCGCTAAAGGCCTAAATTATGACATTATGAGCCAAAAGAAAATATCCAAAAGCCAACAAAACATGCTGCGAATGCTTCCCGGCGTCGATCATGTTCTGGAACTCTGTGAGACCCGGCCGTTTTTCCAGGATATTCCAAAAACGGTGCTGCTTAGCTCCATCAGAAAAATCCTGGAAACCCTGCGAACCGGCATTCTCAGAACCGAGCGGGATATCACAGAGGAAAGCCTGTCGGATGCTCACATCACTGAAGCGGTCACGGCGGCGGTTATAAAGGCCACCACACCCAACTTGAAACCCCTGGTGAATGCCACCGGTGTGGTGGTGCACACAAATTTTGGTCGTTCATTGCTCCCTCAAGCGGTGATCGATAATATTTCCGTAATTGCCGGAGGTTATTCCAACCTGGAATATAACCTTGAAGCCGGCAAACGGGGTTCCAGATACACCAGTGTCGAAGATTTGCTGTGTGAAATCAGTGGCGCTCAGGCCGCAATGGTGGTCAATAATAATGCCGGGGCCGTCCTGCTTTGCCTGGAGACCATTGCCAAAGGCAAAGAAGTCATCGTTTCCAGGGGTGAACTGGTGGAAATTGGAGGTTCGTTCAGGGTGCCTGATGTGATGGCAAAAAGCGGAGGGATTTTAAGAGAAGTCGGAACCACCAATCGCACCCATTTAAGAGATTATGAAAATGCCATAAAGGAGAACACCGCTCTTCTACTCAAGGTACACCGCAGCAACTACAGTGTCATCGGTTTTACGGCCGAAGTCTCTCTAAAAGAAATGGCTGAACTGGGTGCCAGGCACAGGGTGCCCGTCATGGAAGATCTCGGAAGCGGCACCTTTATTGATTTTTCAAAGTACGGTCTGGTTAAAGAGCCCACTGTCCAGGAATCGGTTGCCTCGGGCGCTGATATAGTGACTTTTAGCGGTGACAAGCTTCTGGGAGGCCCTCAAGGGGGCATTATCGTTGGTAAAAACCCGATTGTTGACCAAATTAAGAAAAACCCGCTGGCCCGGGCCCTGCGTATCGACAAACTGACTTTAGCCGCCCTTGAAAGCACATTGCGCCTTTATCGAGATGAGGAAAAAGCGGTTGCTATGATTCCCACCCTGCGGATGTTAACCATGAATATCGACGACATTGAAATCAGGGCCTCAAATCTGATGGATGAACTGACAAATATTGGCGCAACCCGGATGGAAATAAGCCTGATCAGGCTATCTTCCAGAGCCGGTGGTGGCGCCTTGCCCATGATGGAACTGCCGAGCAATTGCCTGAGAATACGAATTAAAGCAATGTCGGCCAACACACTGGAAAGAAACATGCGGGCAAATGATCCGCCCATTATCGGACGCATCGAAGATGATGCCTTTATCATGGACCCCAGAACCCTGAAGGACGATGATCTGCCGATCATACGAACGGCATTTGAAAACCTATTGAAAAAAGACAAGCTATGACCACCAGAAATAAAAGGCTTTTTCACAGCCAGGGATCTGAAAGCCACTTTTTGCTATCCAAAACGGACACCGGACGCTTAAAGGAAACAAAGAGCAAAGAGATAATCGATGCCCAAGACGCTGTGCGATCTGCTTTTCCGGATATGCTCAGCGGCAACGATTTTATCAACCGTGCCTATCAGCAACTGGACGCCATTGCTCAATTCAGCGCCATGGTTATCCGGCTGGATCAGGTGCAAGAAGATAGCGACCCAGCTGAACTGCCGGAAGGTGATGACGGGCATGTTGATGTTGCCGGCATTTTAGACCGGTTGTGCCGCCAGGAAAACGGTTTGTGGGGCACCCTGGAAGCCGGGTTTTTCGCCAGTTTTTTCCCCGGCAGAAACGGATCGGATAGTCTTGAACTGGCCCACGATTTTCAAAAGCGACTGGTGGAAAAAACCGCTAAAACGGTTACCATCGGGGTGGCCTCATTTCCCACTATGGCTTATAAAAAACCCGAAATTATAAACAATGCCCGCAAGGCCCTTGACCATGCTACTTTTTTTGGAGCCAACAGTTTAGTTGCCTTTGACGCTGTCAGCTTAAACATCAGCGGTGACAAATTTTACGAAAAAGGAAAAATACAGGCAGCCATCTATGAATTTAAACTTGCCCTTGAACTCGATCCCAGCAATGTAAACGTACACAACAGCCTCGGCGTGTGTTACGGTCTTCAGAGCCATCATGATTCAGCGATCGCAGAATTCCAAAAGGCGATTGCCATAGACCCGGGGGAATACATGGCTCTGTACAACCTGGGATTGGTCCATCTTTTAATCGAGCAGCGGGATCGGGCGCTGGAATACTTTCTGGATGCTGACAAAATCAACGGCAATAATTACGAGGTGGCTTTTCAAACCGGGACACTCTACCTGGAAACAGGCAATTTTGAAAAATGCAGGCCATATCTCGAACGCGCCGCCGAACTGGAACCGGAATCAGGTCAGGTTTACCGATATCTGGGAGACTGCTACGCTGCCGACCACATGCCGGAAGCCGCCATCCCAGCCTATAAAAAGGCCATTAAGCACAACCCCCACGATGCCGCTGCGTTGTCGGCCCTGGGCGGTCTATTTGATGATCAGGGGGAAAATCCGGAAATTAGCCAGATGTTTTTAAGCGAAAGTGTGGTGATCTCTCCTGAAAACGGTCTTTTCCACCACCGGCTGGGCCGTCATTTTTCCAATCACAACCGCCTTGACGAGGCCTTGAAAGAATTTGAAAAAGCAACATCCCTCGGCTATGACGCCGCCACGGACATCCAGGCGATTAAGGACCGCATAAAGGTTGAAAAATGAAAGATATCATCCTTGACATATTGGAGGCCGGCATCACGGCCAAGCGAAGCTGTGTGGAAACCAATCTGGACACTATCATCAAAGCGGCGGATCTGCTCACTGACTGTATGGCAGGGGGCAACAAAGTACTCATTTTCGGAAACGGCGGCAGCGCTGCGGATGCCCAGCACCTGGCAGCTGAATTTGTCAACCGCTTTCTAATTGAACGCCCGCCCCTGGCTGCCATTGCCCTGACAACGGATACATCCATTCTCACCAGC
>JAFDDW010000087.1 GCA_019310665.1 Deltaproteobacteria bacterium | reverse complement strand
GAATCAACAAATTGAAAATTCAGTGGCGTTTGGCCGTCAAAAGACCAGACCGGCTTTCCACCCCGTATTATCAAGACTGCCACCGGGTGATGCCCACCGTCGGTTGCAGAAAGGCGCCCTTCAACAACCGGTGAACTGTCCATGCGAATCTCCTCACCCATAACAGCCTTATGACCTTTGGGGACATCCTTTATTTGAAATCGATCAAGAACCAACCGGAATCCCCCGACTTTTCTAACAGCATAAAACTGTCCCCGCTCAAGGGCCTTGAGGACATCTTTACTTTCCCTGTTTTCGACAAGAAAAATTGTTTGGTAAGTGTCCAGATCAACACCATTTTCTTCGGCATGATAATCAGCTCCTGCGATGCCCCAGACCCGATGGGCTCTTATCCCGCTGCAATACTCACTTAAAACCCGGTCCCAATGCATTCCGGCTTTTGCTGCCGTTATGGTGTCTCCATATAGAGCCGCAAATCCGGTGTAGTTTTCCGAATCAATCAGCGAATCGGGATAATGATCCGTCATCATTTTGACGGGTCCCATTTGAACACCGTTTTTGGAATAATTGGATTCCGGGTGCGCCCAGAAGACCATCCCTCCACGGCTGCGTGCGTAATCGATGACATCCTGATAAGGCGCCTCACCCTGATCGCCATGGTAGGGATCAAAGCGAGAGCTTTGAAAGGGATGGTGATTAACCATCATTGCAAGACTTAATATTGCAATGAGGACGCCGCCAATGCCTATTTTCCCTTTTTGAGAAATGAGATAGATTGATAAAAAAAAAGCCGCAAAAAATATTAAAAATCTGGGGAGAAGGTCCTTGGCATACCGGGTGGAGAGTGGGCCATGGAGTAACGGCAGTCCGTAATAATCATCCGGGTTTGACATCCCGACGATGAGCACTTCTTTACTGAAATCATGGGCCGTAAGCCCTTGGCCGAAAGGATTTCCCGTCCAGTAATAAAAGGGAGAGGATTGAACACCCGGAATGATCAAAACGGATTGCTGCTGTTTGTTCAAACGCTCTATTTCGGCAAGATAATTTTCCGGTCCGGTCAACAGAATTGACGGTCTTTCTTCTCTTCTCTTAATAAGGTTCCGAAAAGGAAACAGTCCATATTCCATGACAACCTGGTCATGATCAGTTAAAATCAGCACTTCAAGGCCCTTATTTTCAGCCCTGGAAACCAGTTCGCCAATCGAATACTTACCGGAACTAAAGGTCGAGTGGACGTGAACAACCCCGGGAAGCTGCATATACTCCCCGGCTGACGCCCTGCCGCTGAAAATTCCAATTATTACAATTAGGGCACAAGTAAAGATCCGGGTCCATAAGGCCCGGCTTTGGTTCACCCCGGCTTCCAGCTCCGCTTCCAGCCCGTGGGGCTTACAGGCCGGAGGGTAGAGCCTACCTACAGCTCGGAGAGAGGGGTGATATGGGTGATTAGGTTTACCTATGGACAGATTTGATCTAGGGCAGAGCCGATCATCTCTGACCTGGCTCAGAGGACCAGGTCTTCGATTTTGAATACATAGGGTATGTCTCTGAAACATATTAAAATATACCATATTACCTGAGGCTTATCAAATATTCACATCAGCGCTCGGCACCAATCTCTGCTTGACTCTTTGTGCGTAATACGAAAAAATACTATATAATGAGCAAGTTTAACCCTTTAAAAACATATCATCCGGCGGGTATACTTTTCTTTGGTCTATTGATCGCCCAGATCCTTGCCACCATTCAGGTTTATCTGTCTAACATTGATCTGTATAATACAGTTTCAGCAGTAAATGATGCCGGCTATCTTGCCGTACCCAACGAGAAGGTTATGGCCAGCCTGCAAAACTTTTGGCCGGCTTTTTGGGGCGGGCTCTTTTTCACTTGCAGTATCGGGGCCGGTATCTCACTTGGCAGTATGGCAGCAGGTTGGATTTGGTACCGGCTATTTTTGCGAAATAAGCTTGTCCTATTCGTTTTTCTATCCGTCTGGGGCGGACTCCTGCTGATTTCAAATATTGATGGCTGGGCACTATTCCCGACCTTATACTTTCTGCTCATCGCCCCGGCACTTTTCTTACTGACCGCTAAATGGCTAAGGCATGCAGCCATTCACTCCACCCCCAGACTAAGATGGCTTCATTTAGTCCCCATTCCTTTGCTGGCACTTTTGTGGTTTACGCAATTTGATACTGAATTGTTTGTGGACTTAAGGGATAACCTGTTATTGTCCAATTACTTCGGTAAAAAGTTCAGCCATTTCTATTACGACTATACCCTTTATCCGGCGGAGTCCTTCAAGTCCCTGGATCAGAAGCTGATCAGGACATGCAGGTTAGAAAATATTTCTAACCCCAGACTCAGGCTGAAACTTGCGAATAGACTTCTGGCCAATGACTATTTACCTATGCCGGGTATGTCCAGGGTTGATTTGAAGATATTTCAGACAGGCGATAATCTAGTCTTTAGCGGCGATGACCGGAAAGTTTTGCAAATCAAAGTAGATCAATTTTTTGCAAAACCACAAAAGGCGCTTCAGAAATATTCAGAAGAAAGAGATCGCCATGGGGCTTTGCGCCAATTTACCTATCTATCATTGCTGATTGGCTTTCCTGTATTGATCTATATTGTTCTCCATTTTGTCCTCTATTGCCTGACAGCATTGTTCCTTAGTCGCAAAAATTCTTCCCTAACCGCCTCGATGCTGTGCTTGATTATCGGGCTTCTGGTGCTGATCTATTTTCAAGCGAATAAAAGCAGTAACATCCAGATTAAGAATATCCCTGAAGCCTTAGAGTCAGAGAATCTGTCGATACGAATAGCAGCCTTAAAATCCCTACCGCAAAAAAAACTGGATATTGCCGACTACCGTTCATACCCCCGGTTGCTAAAGAGTCCTCATCCCCGGGAACGTTATTGGCTCGTGGTTGCGATGGCGGTCAGCCGCAGTCAGGAATCCTTTATGGATCTGTTAAAATTCTTAGAAGATAAAAATACCAATGTCCGTTGCATGACTTTTCATTCATTAGGTCTGCTAAATAACCGGCAGGCGATTAAGCCTATATTAGAAAAAATAAAATTATCCCATGACTGGTACGCCCAGTTGTATGCTTATAAAGCATTAAGGTCCCTTGGATGGAAGCAAAAAAAATTGCCCTGAAAACATTGGTGGTATCAATTGCCGCAGTATTGATTGCAGAAATACTCTTACGACCGATCATTACTGCAATATTTATATCTCCTTTACCGGGTCTCGGGATTACCCGGGTTTTAGAAATTATTCTGCTGATTCTCATTGTTATTCAATTCGAGAAAAGTGTGGCTGCCATCGGCCTGGCCCCTGAAAAATTA
The DNA here is from genome assembly GCA_019310665.1 of Deltaproteobacteria bacterium. Classification (GTDB taxonomy): domain Bacteria; phylum Desulfobacterota; class Desulfobacteria; order Desulfobacterales; family JAFDCJ01; genus JAFDCJ01. Next base: position 4,789 of record JAFDDW010000087.1, on the reverse strand, counting down.
CTCGCCGGCATCAAAAAGGGCATGATCTGGTCTGCGTGTTTTGGAATCGCTGCCGGTATTCTAATTATTTTTCTATACGCTGTCGGTATTAATGCCCTAAGACTGCTTTATACGCCCCTGCCCTACTCTAAAATACTTGTTCTCATTTACCTCGTGGTAGGTGGTGTTATCGGTCCGGTTGCGGAGGAGATATTTTTCCGTGGTATTTTTTACGGATTTTTTCGTCAATGGGGTGTTTATACCGCTGTCGGTTTGAGTACGCTTCTATTTGTTCTGCCCCACCTGACCGGAGGCAATCTCCCCTTTACTCAGCTTGTCGGCGGCATTGTGTTTGCGGTAGCCTACGAGAGAGAAAAAAGCCTTCTGGTTCCGATCACCATTCATTGTCTTGGAAACCTTGCCATCTTCAGTATAACGTTTCTAACCTGAGACACGAATGGAATAAATGTTACCGTTCAGGGGTTCAACGGTTACAATTAAATTGACAATTTCTAGTTTTCCCTCTATACTTATCTGATATAATTGAATTTTTCTCTATCGGGATAGAAGGAGATAGGATTATGAAGCAATGCATCACATTCTTTTCAATCCTTATTTTAACTATTTTTGTTTTGGCTGCGCAAGGTCAAGCGGATACGGTCTTGCTACATAACGGAGACCGGCTGATTGGAACTGTACAGAATAGTTATTTTGCATTGCAAAGCCCATATGGACAAATCGTCATTAAAAATGATTTTCTTAAAAGAATCACGCTGTCAGATAGCCAACTGCTTGACGTCAAACTGCAAACCATTAACAATGATCTATTCAACGGTACTATTCTGAATGAAGATATTCAAATTCAACTCCAAACCGGGACCAGCGAAACCTTGGAGATTAGAGACATTAAGCTTATCCTGCTCGATACCGCCGGCCCGAGCTATCCCATCTTAACCACCATATTTTCCACTCAAAACAATGACCGATTTTCCGGAAAATTGATAAATTCTGACCTCAGGCTTGAAGCCGATTTTATGACCACAACCTATCAAGCGAAAGATTTTAACCGGATTGAGTTTACCGGTGATGAGAAAAAAGACGTTAAGGTTTTATTGACCAATGGGGATATCATCGAGGGGCTATTGAAACTCGATGAAATATTGATTGAGCCGGATTCTTCGTCCCGGCTTACTATAGACAAATCCGGGCTAAGCTCGGTTCAGTTTAACGCCCGCAAAATGGTATTAAAGCAATATGACAGTCTTGCGGCCACCGAAAAAGATGGGGACGGTGACGGCGTGCCCGATCATTTAGATAACTGCCCGGATACACCCTGGGGATCTGAAGTAGATGAAATTGGCTGCCCCAAAGAGCCCGTGGCCACCAGATTGATCCATGAAAAGTCTGACTCACTGGATGTGGACAACGATGGCGTGCTGGATCCACTGGATAAATGCCTGCAAACACCTGAAACAGCAGAAGTTGATGAAAATGGCTGCTGGGCAACACCGGATATTTTATTTGATTTTGACAGCGACAGTATTAAACCTCAATACTACACCGCCCTGGAAGTGATCATTGGTGTATTAGAAAGAAACCCCGGGGTAAAAGTAGAAATCCAGGGCAGCACCGACAACACCGGACCTGAAAGTTATAACCAGATGCTGTCTGAAAAACGCGCTCGTGCGGTAAAAGGATTTCTTGTCAGTAAAGGCATTGAGCCCCAGAGACTCAAAGCGGTGGGATATGGAGCTACCAAAAATATCACCTCCAACGAGAACGATGCCGGCAGGGCGTTGAACAGAAGGGTTGGTTTTGTTCCGCTGAACTAATATTATCTGCCAAACCCCATCACCTGCAGCACCCTCCGCCAGTAGAGCTGCGGCACGCTGAGCTTGGGGGTATTCGCAAAGACTTGTCTCAAAACCTCCGGCCTGGGAAAAAGGTTTTCACAAAAAAAAGAACACCTTTTTCCAAATCCCCTGCCGTTGGATATCATAATTAATTGGGCCCAGGTAGAAATCGATCGCCCTATTATTCTTCTCTGCAGCATCCTTTTTTCCAAAAAGCCCGGTTTCCATTTATTCAAAAAAGAATAAATTTCAGGCGGCAGCCTGATATCAAAAATGTGAATTAAAAGATAAAGAATATAGAGCAGTGTTTTTTTGTGTCCGAGTTCTTCAGACCTTTTTATCAATGAATCCCAATCTGGTTGGGTCCATTTGGCCACCAGGGATTTGATGTCGACCAGCCAAATCAAGCGCTCGAAATTATGCTTAAGGGCGTGCAGGCCCAGGTACAAAAATTGGTCTTGCGGATTCAGGCACAGGGTCTTGCGGCCATCATAATTTACCCTTACTGCTTTATGAAAAATTTCATCCTGATTCATATTTAGTAGATGGGCCCTGGATTTGATGCGGTCCGCCCATAAAATATGCGTGTGGACATCCAGCACGGTTTCGCCCTTTCTAAAGGTATTGGGATACAGAGGATCCCTGCTAAAACCCTGGCGGACCAGGGTGTCAACCAGGAGTTGATAATCCTTGGGCAAAACCCATAGATCCATATCCTTCATGGGCCTTAGCCCAACATCCCGATATACCTCATGCAAAAGAGCCATCCCCTGCAAGAGGACGATATCAATTCCTTCCTGATTGAGCCCGTCCAGGACCGTATTCAAGGCATGCAGAAACCTAACGCTGTTGCGAACAGTGAGGTAGTAAACCGTGTAGAGCTTTTGTTTGTGCTGGGGGCTGACCGTTTCCAGCAGGCCTGCTTTCATGAGATTTTTATAGAGAAATCCTCCCAGTCCATCCATGGTCGCCTGGCCGATTAAACGATCCATATCAACGGAATTAGACATATATCCGCGGATTTTTTGCAGCTGATCCTCATCCGGGTCAATGTCGGCGCAACAGCTCAGTATTTCATGTTCGATTGAAGGCATGGTTATTAATAGTAAAACCGATTCTCTATTCCGTTAAGCTGCTCTTAACAAAATCAACTATATCTCCATCCGGTTTAAAAAACATCTCATAACATGGCACCGCAGCTGCAAGATCACGAAAAAATCCCATGGTAAAGTCCATTCCATCGCAATCCCAGTACGGTGGGAAAGAGCAGGTGAGTAAATTCTGAACAGGCTCCGCACCTTTAATCAGGTGTGCAGAATTAGTTGCTCCGTGTTGTATAAAGATAATTTTTTCCAACCGTACGCTTTGGCGTGAACTGAATTCGGCTTCTCCGTGCCACGGTGTTCCATAAATCCAGTAGTCGCCGTCTTTTTTTCGTACAATCGTGCGGTCGTCACTTAAAATCTCAACATTTTCCGCCTGGTTCAATAATCTGGTAAGCGTGCTTTTGCCGGAGCCGGATTCACCCGCAAAAAGTATTCCGCTCTCTCCGGATTTGACACCGCAACTGTGGATCATCGTACCCCTCGACTGCGCCAGATAATTAATCATCAGCAATTCGAGAACCGGTCCATAGAAGGGATGAATAAACTGATCTGTTGTATCAGGGAAAAAAAGCTCGGCTTCTTCAAGATGGGTTTCAAAAGACAATGCCCGGGACAGGCCGGGCATTTCATCATAAAATTTAATAATCGAGTTTTCGTTTGAGCGGTATAGGTCCCAAATCGGATAACTGCCGACCAAATTCAGCCTAATATCCGGCTCCTTGGCAGAAACAAACTGGCTATAGGAAGGCGCAATTTCCCAATCCTTTATCTGGGAATTCCCTGCAATGGATATCGAGACGTCACCAATATTTAAATTGATGCTTGTGGCCATATTATCACTGCGCTTATAGCTCCAGGTCCAACTCTGTCATTAAATTAACACCCTAAGTCCGCTGAAAAAGTTGATCGAGTTTATTGAGTTCATTGAGTTTTTTGAGTTTATAGAGTTTTTTGGCTTGCTTTTTTAACCGAGTTTTTTGGTTCATAATATTTAATGCAAACCCTGTTCCATATCTGTGGATTGAACATGAATTTCCCCGTTCCCACACTTTGCAATATATGCTGCTTTTCTGAATATAAGGTACAACTTAAATGATGAGAGTCCGGAAGGAGATCTGAATGGTCAGAGGAGCATTGAATCTATTGAAGGGATAAATTTCTTCTGATGCGGGAGGCCCATTTATGGGCCCAGCAGGCAAGTTTGTGTCTGAGGCTGTAAGGATTAAGGCTTCCACCGTTTCTTTCGATGGAAATGACTTTACCGAGGACCTGTTCGGGCGCAACTGGTTCATCAAAGGTGCGTGATGCATCGCCGCGAAGAATAAAAAAGACAGCCTCGTTGGAGGAACGATTATATAACCCATCTCGTGTATCACCCGCCTGGAAGGATAGACCATCTCCTCCATCGACTGATTCAGAAGCGCTTCGCCCTTTATCCGGGCAGAAGGATTTCAACAAAGAGGAATATTCATGGGCCTTGCCATCCTTGACGACACCCTTGACACGATGGGCGATAAGACTTCCGTTGGACCGGTACAGGACAATATCTCCCTTGTGGACCTCCAATGGCACCAGCGGCTTTACCACAAGAGTTTCATTGGCCAATATCGTTGGATACATGCTATGGCCGGGTGCGTTAAAACTTACCTTGTAGCCGTTTTTTAATAGATCTGTAACTAGCTCGGGAAACATGGTCATGAATCTTCGCCTTCGGCGGATCCGGGTTAGGGTATAATGTGAAAAATGATGATCTTTGTCTCAGGCTGTTGATAAGGCCTTGCATTTTTCTATCAATAATCTCGGCATTATTTCGAAAATCTTTAGCTTCTTGTTCTTTGAATGGTAATTTAT
>JAFDDW010000086.1 GCA_019310665.1 Deltaproteobacteria bacterium | reverse complement strand
GGGTATCGGCAGGGGAATCGGTCGCGCGCTGGCAAAGCAGGGGGTAAAGGTGGCCCTGAATTATTTTGACTGGGAAGAAGAATTTGAAGGGCTGAAACAGGATTTTGGCGTTAGCGGCCACCCGCATCTTATCCTTAAAACCAATCTGCTGGATGTTGATAAAATAGCCGGCCTGATCCGGAAAGTCGTCGATCATTTCGGCCGTCTTGACATTCTTATCAACAATATCGAGCGCGGCGGTTGGCCTATTGTCCACGGGCCCTATGTGGCGGACCAGTGGGACCTTGAAATCGAGACCACCTTGCGTGCCAAACGATGGGTTTTTGACGCCGCTCTGCCGCACCTGAAGGCCTCCGGAGACGGTGTCGTCATCAATCTATCCTCGATTGCCGCCATCGTCGGGCGCAGCGGACCGGCGGGCATGGTTTTCAGCGATGGTTATGCGGCGGCTAATCGGGGTGTCTCGTCGCTGACCGAAACCTGGGCCCGCGTGGGCGCCCCCCGGGTAAGGGTAAACGAAATCATGCTCGGCTTGGTCGCCACCCGTCACGCAGAAAAAACCCGGGGCTGGGGGTTGTTGACGGAGGCTGATAAAAATGCCCTCATCGACCACACGTTGCTGCAACGCACCGGCACCGTGGATGATGTCGTCAAAGCCGTGCTCTTTATTATCCAGGATGCGCCCTTTATGACCGGTGGCGTGCTGCGCCTGGATGGGGGGTACGTTTTAGGTGGCGAGAAAGTTCCGGATATGCCACCCGGTGTCCTTTAGTGGCTTGTGATTGGGGATATGGGATTCTTTCGATTTGGGATTTGGGATTTCGGATTGCGGATTTAAATTAAGGTATAATGTCTAATTTAATAATTCGGCTGTGAGCCTTGCGCCTTTACCTTCAACCTTATACCATTAGTTTCCAGCTACCAGTATCCAGTATCCTGCATCGAGTATCCAGCATCGAGTATCCAGCATCGAGCATCCAGTATCGAGCATCGAGCATCCAGTATCCAGTATCCAGAATCGAGCATCCAGTATCCAGAATCGAGCCCTATCGCACCCGAATGTTTTTGCTCTTAATCCCCCAGATAAAGAACTTGACCCACTCAAACCCAAACTTGAGCAATTGCACATCGTCGGTTTTCAGTTTTTTGAGCAGAGCGGATTTTACCTTGTAGCGCTTTAAAAAACTGCTTTGAAAAATAAAATCCCGAAAACGGTCGACATTGTATGTCGCCATGAAGGCCATTTTGGCTTTGGATCCCTCGGGGCCTTCAGGCCCCCAGGGATCATCCTGGAACAGCCGTTTTACCTTCGCCCACCGCATGGTCATTTTATGATAAAGTTCTGCCTCCTGATCCCGGGTCCATTCGGATATGGTCCACTCCTCGTTTTCATCCTGCCCGCGACAAAAATCCGGTGGTCTAAAAAAATATACCGGCGTGTCCATTTTCTTTTGGGCATCATACAGCATCCCCTGTTCAATTGGTAAGGTTCGGCAGGTATCCGGTCGGTCCGCATAAACGGAACATCCGGAATCGGTCAAAAAGGGGCAGGTTTTCGCCTCTGTCGGCGACATTCGCAGAAGAACTTCCGGAAAAAAATTGGCCGGCCTTAAAACGACGTCTACATATTTGTCCAGAAACTCATCTGAAGATATACCCAGAGATTGCGTTAACCGGACAACATCATAGGGGTATAAAAAAAGGTTCAAATTTCGGCAACAGCGATTGAAGCAGGAAATCTCAGGATGACAGCGAAAGCAAAAGGTGTCATTTCCCTTGATCGGGATACCGGATAATTTGTCTATTTCGTCAATATCAACGTTTTTCATAAATCCAGGTGTCGGGTGTCAGGAATTCTGAACCGCAGAAACTGAAACCTCATATGAAACATTGCCAAAGTTTCTTTTTTGATTAAACTGGCCGCTTTTCAGACCAGCGGCTGGGCTGACACCTTAAACCTGGCATCAGCCATCTGCCTTCTGTACTCTGTCCTCGGCCTTCTGTCCTCTGCACCATGCACCATGCGCTATGCGCTTTGCGCTCTGCGCCCTGCCCTATGCTTTTTATCATTTCGGCAATTGTCATTTTAATCCTGCCGTTCAGGCCGGCTACCTGTTTAAACTCGTTTTCCAGCTTTGCCATCTCCAAATAAAAAGGGGTCCGATCGAATTTATAATACGGTTTGGTTGCACAGCGGTCATCAAAGGTGCCGCAACCCGGTCCATGGATAAGATTTTGGCCGGGCTTTTGAAGCTCGTGAGGGATACCGTGCATCCGGCAGATCATGGGCCTGTATGGGTACAGGCTACACAAACTATCATCATTTAACGGGCACATAACCCGTACAGGTATTTCTTTCTCATCTGCTTTTGCAGTTTCCCGGCAGACCTTTTCAGCTTTTAAGAGTATCTCGCTTTTTTTTCGGGATCCCAGATTTTCAAAACCCATGCGAAGATAGTAAAACTCCAGGTGGGTATGATGGTAGAAACGCGTCAGGCAACAATTATCCATGCAGCCGTCACACTGAAATTGATAGTGTTCGGCCGCCCGGGTATATTCCCGATCCATGGCGTTAAAAATATCGCCCAGCCGATCAAGGAAAGCGGTCGGCATGGGGACGTCAGGATAAATCGGATACTGTATCAAAACCATTAAAATAAACCTTAGACAACAGGGGACGGGAAAAAGATTTTTTTATACAGGTTCAAGGCATAGCGGTCGGTCATGGAAGCGATGACGTCACAAACAGTGCGCTCTTTGGAATGATTATCATGGCATCTGTCCATTTGCAGTTCTTTCAGTTTCCGCTCAAGGATTTGATCATTTTCGAGGAAATAGCTGTATAGCTCTGATACAATCTTTTTGGCTTTTTCAAAATCTTTGTGAACCTTTGCTGAACGATAGACGTTTTCGAAAAGAAATTGTCTTAACTCAATCATGGCAGAGTGCACATCACCGCTCATTTGCAGGCTAAGCTCACCGTCCCGAGCTTCACTGGCGGAGATAAGGTCCCGGATCATCGTCGTTGCCCGCTCTGAATGCGACCGTCCCAGAATTTTTATACACGCTGGCGGCACCTGCGAGGTACGAATCACCTGGCTTCGAATTGCATCCTCCAGGTCATGATTCAGGTAGGCCATGATATCGGCAATCCTAACGATACGGCCCTCATAAGTACATGCCATTTCATCGGAATCCTCGGAAATGATTTCCCCGAAACCTTTGGAGTGCTTTAAAATTCCGTCTCTGACCTCATAGGTAAGATTGAGCCCTTTTCCATTATTTTCCAGGATCTCCACAACACGCAGACTCTGTTCATTGTGTGAAAAATCAGCGGAATAAATTTCTTTGAGCGCCGTCTCACCGCTGTGTCCAAAAGGTGTGTGGCCGAGGTCATGGCCCAGGGCGATGGCCTCGGCCAAATCCTCGTTGAGAAACAAAGCCCGCGTGATGGCCCTGGCCATCTGGGCCACTTCCAGGGTGTGGGTCAATCGGGTCCGGTAATCATCACCTAAGGGAGAGAGAAAAACCTGGGTTTTGTGTTTCAGCCGTCGGAATCCATTGGAATACACAATGCGATCGCGGTCCAATTGAAAGGCGGTTCGGACCGGGCAGGGTTTTTCCTCTATTTCCCGCCCCCGGGTTTCAGCGCTCAGGCATCCGAACGGTGACATAAAATTTTTTTCACGCTTTTCAAATTCTTCCCGTATAGACATCATACACCCCAACCCGGACAAGCCGGAACCATACAGGTTGGAATAACCATTTTGCTTCTAATTAACAGCTTAGGTTCTCCAGCAAATGCCTAAAATGCCTAAAATTAAGGTGTTCCATCTATTATATAATAAAGTTTTGCCATGAATTGCAAAAATATTACAATTAAGGGCCTACTTAACAAAGTTGAAAAAGGTGTTATATTACCCCTAAGTATGCTTTCTTGTAAAGAAATATCATGAATGGACATCATTTAATACTGGGTGAACTCGATGATTTTATCACCGGCGAATCCATAAAAGATACCCACGATGAGCGCTACCGCCAACAACTGGCACAACTGCTCGTCAATCGCAAAGGGTATCTCAAAGGCGAGGTCGAACCGCGTAAAAGCCTATTGGTACGAGCCGGAAGAAAAAAGGCCATCATAAAAATCGATTTTATAATAAAACTCGTCGGCAAGGTTTGCATGGTCATCAAGTATGGCCCCGGTTCCATTGTTACACGCCGTCGACCGCTTTTGGCCGTATCGCGGGTCATAGAGCCTTATCAGGTCCCCATCGCAGTGGTTACCAACGGTGAAGATGCCGAAATTATTGATGGTTCTTCGGGGGATGTCATATCACGTGGACTGGCAAACATTCCTTCTAAATTACAACTGATTGAATTTGCTTCCGGGAAGCCTTTTAATCCCCTTCCGGCCGACCGGGCAGAAATGGAATCCCGAATTGTGTATTGCTATGAAGTAGACGGAAGCTGTCCGTGTGATGAGGATATATGTAAACTATGAGATCAGTTGAATAGTTGACTGGGAAAAAGGAAAATGTGCTATTTTTCAGGGCGGAGTAATTAGGGTTCGCCATAGACAGAAAACCAACTAGAAGATAAAGTATTGATTATTATCGATTGCTGGATAACCAATCAACCTAATCAACCGCCATTATGGAAAATGAGCATTTCATGAAAAAAGCCTTGGAACTGGCTGAAGGTGCGCTGTCCCAGGGAGAGTTTCCGGTGGGCTGCGTTATGGTCCACCGTGAGGAAATCCTGGTGACCGGCACCCGCAGAGGCACCCTCAGGGATGACGGCAATGAGCTGGACCATGCCGAAATGGTGGCCTTAAGGCGCCTGATTGAAGTCGGAGATCCTGTCGACCACGGCGAAATAACCGTTTTCTGCACCATGGAACCCTGCCTGATGTGCTATGCCGCCCTGATACTGGCCGGTATTGGCAAGATCGTATTCGCTTATGAAGATGTTATGGGCGGCGGCAGTGGGTGTGAGCTGTCCCGCTTGAATCCGTTGTACAAAAACAGTCCGATCACGGTGGTTGCAAACGTCCTACGCACCGAAAGTCTCCAATTATTCAAAGCCTATTTTTCCAATCCGGCCAACAGTTACTGGAAACAAAGCCTGCTGGCCGAATATACGCTGGCGCAATAGGTTCAAAGGTTCAAGGTTCAGCGTTCAGGGTTGTCTTGCTAAATGTCATCTAATTGTTATATTTCCACTAATTAAAAATTTCACTTGCATTTTTTTCTTGCATTTCTTAATTTGTTTGTATATTCAACCGCATGGGTTCTCATTTGGAACCGATAAGAGGCTTCAGCCAGCCGTTGATAGGCGGTATATAAAGGACTACGAGCCGCTAAGCTGTTTGCCTGCAATGGCAAACTCAGATCATAATTGATAAACGAGGAGGTAAGACATAGCTGCACCAAAACGACCCCATCGACCGATTCGCAAAGACAGAGTTAACATCAATAGAAATATTAGGGCCAGAGAAGTAAGAGTTATCGACTCCGATGGCGAGCAGATCGGAATTATTCCCACGGTAGAGGCGCTTGACCGGGCGGCAGAATTTGGTCTCGACTTGGTGGAGGTTTCACCCAATGCGACCCCTCCCGTTTGCAAAATTATGGACTATGGCCGCTATCGCTATGAACAGACCAAAAAGAAGCAGGAAGCGAAAAAGAAACAAAGCACATTCCAGATAAAGGAGATCAAAGTACGCCCCAAAACCGGCGAACATGATCTTCAGACTAAAATCGGCCACATAAAGAAGTTTATCACTCGCCGAGATAAAGTCAAAGTGACCGTGATATTCAGAGGACGGGAAATTACCCTGTCCAAGCTGGGGATGGCCATGCTCGAAAAAATTGCCGCCGAAACCGAGGAGTTCGCTTCGGTGGAGCAAACTCCCAAATTTGAAGGCCGCACCCTGGCAATGATTTTGGGACCGAAATAGTCTGACATTTATAACAGACATTTTGTTCGAAGCTGTTCTGAAATAGTAGTTGTGCGCCAGGAGCACAAGCGTACATATTAGGTTTGATTCTGACGGTGGCGTGGGCCGGTCTTCGATAGCTCACGCCATCTATTTTTAATAATTCGAAAAAGAAAAAATAAATTTTTGCCGGTTTGAAATTTGAAATGTTTAAACTGGCGGATGAAGGAGAGAATTCATGCCGAAAATCAAAACCAATCGTGCCGCTGCCAAACGTTTCAAAAAAACGGGGACCGGAAAAATTGTATTCAGAAAATCATGCGGCAGTCATATCCTGACCAAAAAGACCACCAAACGAAAACGGTCGTTGCGTAAGCCGCAAATAATTGCCAAGTCCGACCGCAAAGAAATACGGCGGCTGCTGCCCAACGGATGATGGTTAGATGACAAAGAATATTGAAGTCGGAATGCGGATTTAAGGGCAAAGCGCATGGCGTATAGAGCCAAGCGTTAGAATTTACTGAAATCACCGAATTATCGGCTTGTACGCTATGCGCTATGCGCCATGCCCTTTGCGCTATAGTATCGAGCATCGAGTATCCAGTATAGAGCATCGAGTAACCAGCGACCAGTAACCAGCGACGAGTGACCATCTAAACGAACATAACGATCCTAACGAACACAACCATCAAAACGAACCTAACGATCTAAATAAATGAGGTAACTAAAATGAGAATTAAACGCGGATTCAAAGCTAGAAGACGGCGTAAAAAGGTTTTGAAATTAGCCAAAGGTTTTCGGGGCGGCCGCAGCAAACTGTTTCGCACAGCCGCCGATGCCGTCGATAAGGCCCTGATGTATTCTTATCGCGACCGCCGGACACGCAAACGCGATTTTCGCAGACTCTGGATTACCCGAATTAACGCTGCCACCCGGCTGAACAACTTGACCTACAGCAAATTCATCCGAGGGCTGAAGCTTGCCGGGGTTGAACTCGATCGCAAAGTTCTCGCCGAACTGGCAATTTCAGATCCTGCCGGATTTGCAAAAATTACAAACCTGGCCGCCCAGCAACTGTAAGGAATGACGAAGGACAAATGACGAATGACGAATGGCCGATGTCGCTTCGCTCCGCTATTTTTTAAGATAAAATCGATCTATTTCCTTCATTCGTCATTCGACATTCGTCATTTTTTTGGTACGTGACGTGGAAAAAAATTTAGATCAAATACACCAGCAGGCACTCAAAGAACTGGAAAGCAC
>JAFDDW010000085.1 GCA_019310665.1 Deltaproteobacteria bacterium | reverse complement strand
AATTTAAGAATTTTCTCCAAGCGGTCCAGCATTTCGAAATGCTGGACCGCTTGGAGAAAATTCTTAAATTTTCCGGCGAGGGCCATTCGGCTTCCATCCACACGGAGAATGATGAGCGGCGGGTTAAACTTGCCCTGCGGGCCAATGTGGGGCGGATTGTCTGCAATATGCCCCATGCCCATGCCAACAGCGGGGGATGGAACACCGGTCTGCCGACCACCGATACACTCGGCTGCGGCAGCTGGGCCGGCAACATCTTCAGCGGCAACATCAACTGGGAAAACTTTCTCAACTACACCCTGTTGTCAATTCCCAAAGAAGAGTACATCCCGACAGTGGAGGAGCTTTGCGGGGAATACCTTGAAAAATGGGGCACGGATTAACTTTTAGTGTAGGTTGTGAGTTGTTTGTTGTCAATTGACACCTTGTGGATTGGTGGGGAAAGCATAAACTTGAATTTCAAGAGAAGTAAGTCCAACCAGGCTAATTCAGCCGACGCAAAAAGCCGCGCGGCTGATTAGCGACGTTATCCCACGAAGATATTATTGTTGTGGGTGGCTATTTTTGTTGGATGTTATAGCATTTTGAGCAGCATGAACCAGGAAAGAAGATCGAGACATACCTCTTTTTTTCGCAACGGTATCGATTTTTCGAAGCATATCTTCAGGGACAGTTATATTCACGCGAACGGATCGGGGCTTCGCTTCGCATATAGAAACAATAAGGATAGCGGCGGCATCCGAATAGTCAGGATCGTCCATAATGTCTTCAAGCTTTGATGGAGCTGGTATATTTTCATAAAGAAATACTTAACTTCTCAAAATATGTGATCTACTCAAAATGACTTTAGAAGTTTTGTTTATCGGCAACAGCCATACCTATTTAAATTATATGCCCCAGATGCTGTTGGCGCTGGTAAGCGCTGAAGATCGTGGTTTTGAGCTTGATGTGGATCAATGCACCGGAGAAGGGGTCGGCCTGGAGTGGCATTGGAATAATCCGCCCAGCCGGGATGCAATCAGGGGAAACCGATGGGACTATGTGGTATTGCAGGATCGGAGTGGCGGACCACTGGAAGAGTTGGCCTCTTTTGAGCGCTATGCCGGTTTGTTGGATGAAGAAATCAGAAAACAGGGTGCCAAAACAATTTTTTACATGACCTGGGCCAACCGCATACGGCCCGAAACCCAATCTGGTTTGGCAGCAGCTTACGGAAAGTTAACGCAGGAGCTCGGTGCCATCCTGGCTCCGGTCGGGCTTGTTTGGGAAGCAGTCCATCGGCTTGATCCCGATTTTGATCTACATCTCCAGGACGGCCGGCATGCCAACCCAATCGGGTCCTATCTGACGGCCTGTGTGTTTTATTCGGTATTGTTCAACACCAGTCCCGAAGGACTTCCCGGAACATTTTGCTTTAAGGGTAAAAAGCGGGTGGATCTGGATAAAGATGAGGCATTATTGCTGCAGAAAGTGGCTTGGCAAATGGTCTCCTCGATTTCGGACTGTCTCGATATCGGATTTTAGATTGCGGATTTCGGATTGATGAAAGGAATGTTATCGATTTTATTTTTTAACTATCAGTTGTCGCTGAATGTTCCTTAACGCAGAACTCGTAACACGCAACCTATAGCTCATAGTCAAAGAATCGATTGAAATCCTTAATTTTAGGCATTTTAGTGCAATTTAGGCAATTTAGGCATTTGTTATGATAAAAGCAGTTATTTTCGATTTCGGTCAAACACTTGTAGATTCAGCCAACGGTTTTCGCACTGCCGAAAAAGAGGCCCAGGATAAACTGTTTTCGAATATGGGCCTGACAGTGCGGGACGATTTTTTGACAATCTACCGGCGCCTTCGCAAAGAATTTCATGAACGGTCCGACTTTTCCCGAAATTCACTGTGGCAGGAGATTTTTTATTACTACTGTGTTGCTGTGGACAGTAACCGGCTGGTCCAGTGGGAAACCGAATACTGGGAAACTGTAAAAAAGCATACCGTTTTATTTCCTGAGGCAAGTAAGGTGCTTACCTCCCTGCGCGGCCGTTATGAAATCGCTTTAATCACCAACACCCAGGGACAAAAAGCAACCGGAGCCCATCGCATCAGCCTCTATCCGGAATTGGAAAATTTCTTTAAAGTAATTATTGTGGCCGGCGAAGGCGGGATACCACCCAAGCCGGATCAGAAACCGTTCCGCCTATGCCTGGAAAAATTGGAGATCTCAGCCTCAGAGACGGTCTACATCGGGGATGACTGGCGCATCGATATTTGCGGGGCGCGAGATGCTGGAATGCACGCCATTTGGCTGAAGCACCATACCGTTCAGAGAAATTGGCCACAGATAGAGGATTCGGGTCCGGTAATTACCAGTCTGGAGGAACTCGTCGATATTGAGAAGCTTTTAACTTAACTTTCTGTGCAACCCTAAATGTGCTATTTTTCAGGGCGGAGTAATTATGCTGAAGGTGCCCTATTTTCCTGGATGATTTTGTTTAAAGTCAACTTGTTTTTTCCTCTTTTTCTTTCATAGCAAATTTTATCCATCAGTTCTCTGGTAATATGAATTCCGAGGCCTCCGATTTTGGCACTCATAACATCTGCAGGGAGTTCTACCGCTTTTTTTTCGAGTGGGTTAAAAGGCACGCCATCGTCTTCAATACTTACAGCTAGTATATTGGCATCCACCTTTATTGTGAATTTAATTTTATGCTCCAGGTCGCCTTTGAAACCATATGAGACTATATTTGTGAACAATTCATCCAGGCAGATATTAATCTCTGAGATGCTAATTTCCGACAGTCCGATATTGCGACCAAAAGCCATTAGATGTTGGTTTAAAGCTTTTAGTTCGGACAATTTGCTGTTGAGTTCAAATGAATAATTTTGTGTTCTCACTTTAATTGATAATGTCCTGACCCGGACAAGCCGGAAATTGCCTAAAGTGCCTAAAGTAAATGTATTCTATCTATTTTATGAAAATAGAAACTCACGCTAAGTTGTCATTTCATTGGTCTGATTTTTGGTCTTCCATATTGCCGGCGTAAACGGCTTATACAAAAGACGGAGCAAAGCGACACCATAATTTTAGGCATTTTAGGCACTTTAGTGCAATTTAGGCATTCCTTAGGGCAGCTTGCTTTTTACACAAAAAGATCTTGCCACATAATGCAAAAAAATAACAATATAAGATATTAACCTTCTTCCCAGCTTAAAATGACTTTACCGGATTTTCCCGAGCGCATGACTTCAAACCCCTTTTCATACTCGGTATAATGAAACCGGTGGGTAATAACAGGTTCGATGTCCAGGCCCGATTCGATCATGACGGTCATTTTGTACCAGGTTTCATACATTTCACGTCCGTAGATGCCTTTGATGGTCAAACCGCTGAAGACGACTAAATCCCAGTCAATGGCAGTGTTCGGCGGCAGGATACCCAAAAGGGTAACCTTAGCTCCGTGACACATGTTGGGCAGCATCGAACGCAGGGCGTCGGGGTTGCCGGACATTTCCATGCCCACGTCAAATCCTTCTTTCATGCCCAGTTTTTTCTGAGCATCTTCGATTTTTTGGCGCCGTACATCCAGCGCCAGGGTGGCACCCATTTTTTTGGCCAGTTTCAAACGATAGGGATTGACGTCGGTCACCACCACATGGCGTGCACCGGCATGTTTGGCAACGGCCGCTGCCATACAGCCGATAGGCCCGGCGCCGGTGATCAGTACGTCTTCACCGAGAACATCAAAAGACAGGGCGGTATGGGTGGCGTTACCCAACGGATCAAAACAGCTGAGGATGTCCGTGGAGATATTCGGATCGCAATACCATACGTTGGTTTGCGGTATGCTTAAATACTCGGCAAAGGCTCCAGGCCGGTTAACGCCGACACCGCTGGTTTTCATGCACAGATGCCGCCGGCCGGCCAGGCAATTGCGGCAATGTCCGCAGATCAGATGGCCTTCACCGGACACGATATGACCGGGCTTAAAGTCATGCACGTTGTCACCGATTTCAGCCACGCGTCCGACAAATTCGTGCCCGACATGCATGGGAACGGGTATCGTTTTCTGGGCCCAGGCATCCCAGTTGTAAATATGGACGTCGGTGCCGCAAATTGCGGTTTTATGAATCTTGATCAGGACATCATTAATCCCGATTTCCGGCACCGGAACATCTTCCAGCCAGATACCAGGCTCCGGTTTTGCTTTTACCAGGGCTTTCATTTTCATGAGCTCGTACCTTAATTTGGGGTAGTGGGAAAATAATGAATGGATTCTTTTTTATTTCTTTCAAATTGGACAGGATTTACAGGATTTGTTGGATTTTTTTGATTTTATCACTTTCCAAATGAAAGTGATGAAACTCAATCCACCTTCGGTGGAAGAAATATTTGATCTGATAATATTCGAGATTACCACCACAAAGCGTATGACATCTTTCCGGTTTCATCCGGAAACCGGAGAAGCAAAATATCCATTATATCCTGTTAATCCTGTCTAATATTTCATTTAAAATTAGAATCCATTCCTCTATGTTTTTTATTTTATCACCCTCAACTCTTTGCCGACTTTGATGAATTTTTCCAGGGCAAATTCCAGATCTTCTTTTGAATGCGCCGCTGAGATTTGGACTCGGATGCGCGCCTGGCCTTTGGGAACCACTGGATAAAAAAATCCTATGGCGTAAACGCCCTCATCCAGAAGTCGGGCTGCCATCTTCTGGGCCAGTTTGGCATCTCCCAGCATGATGGGAACAATGGGATGACTGCCGGGTTTGATCGTAAAGCCTGCCCCGGCGATTTCCTTTCTAAAAAATTCGGTGTTTGATTCCAGCCTTTTTCTGGGTACCTGGGATTCTTCCAATAAATCGATGGTTTTTAGAGCGGCCGACACAATGGGGGGTGCCAGGGAATTTGAAAAAAGATAGGGCCGTGAGCGCTGCCGCAGTATTTCGATGATGCCCTTGCGTCCGGTGGTGAATCCGCCGGATGCGCCGCCCAGGGCTTTACCCAGGGTTGAAGTGATGATGTCGACCCGTTGCTGAACCCCGCAGAGCTCGACGGTGCCGCGCCCTGTGGGGCCCACAAAACCGGTGGCATGGCTGTCATCGACCATTACAAGGGCAGCGTATTTTTCAGCCAAATTACAGATATTTTCCAGTCTGGCATACTCTCCGTCCATGCTGAATACGCCGTCGGTAGCGATCATTCTGGTTTTGGCTTCCGCTGATTCCTGCAGGCATTTCTCAAGTGAGGCCATGTCTCCATGGTCATAACGATAGCGGGCCGCCTTGCACAAACGGACGCCGTCTATGATCGATGCATGATTTAAAGCGTCTGAGATGATGGCATCGTTTTCACCAAGCAGGGTTTCAAAAAGGCCGGTATTGGCATCAAAACACGAGGAGTAAAGAATGGTGTCATCGGTTGCGAAAAAGTCACTGATTTTCTTTTCAAGCTCATAGTGGATGTCCTGGGTTCCGCAGATAAAGCGCACGGAGGCCATGCCGAACCCCCGGTCATCGAGACCTTTCTTTACGGCTTCAATGATCTCTTTATTATCCGCCAGGCCGAGATAGTTGTTGGCACACATATTTAACACCTGCTTTTCATCGACCCTGATGCGGGCTTGCTGGGCGGAAGTTAAATGACGCTCGGATTTATAAAGGCCGGCTTCGGTGATTTCTTCCAGCTCATTTTGAAGCTCATCTCGAAATTGTCCATACATGGCTGTCTCCCTATAGTACCTTAGTAATTATTTTTTATGCATTTTAGGCATTCTGTTTTTAGGCATTTCTTTTCTCAAGGCACTTTCCGGTTTATCCGGGTTATAATTTATATTATACGAAAAATGGAATTTTTCAACCGACATCCTACAATATTAGAAATTAAAGATTAAAGCGTCCGCATATATTCCGCCGCCCACTTAAATACCATATCGATAAAATTCTGCAGGGATTCGGAAAGATATTTGTCCTGGTGGTGGACCATATAGAATTTGCGTGTCATGGATCGATCTGACAGGGGAATCGCCCGAAGCCTTTTATTGCGGATTTCTTCATTGGCGACTTTCCTTGATATCAGGGCAATACCGATTCCATCCTCCACCGCCCGCTTGATGGCGCGGTTGCTGGAAAGCTCCAGATGAATGCTGACCGAAAGATCATTTTTTCGGACATAGTTCTCCAAGGCTTTGCGGGGAGCTGAACCCGTTTCGTGCATGATTAGCAATTGGTCTTCAAGATTCGAGGGTTCCAGCGTGG
The DNA here is from genome assembly GCA_019310665.1 of Deltaproteobacteria bacterium. Classification (GTDB taxonomy): domain Bacteria; phylum Desulfobacterota; class Desulfobacteria; order Desulfobacterales; family JAFDCJ01; genus JAFDCJ01. The sequence goes on along the minus strand of JAFDDW010000085.1, from coordinate 1,527 downwards.
GGTAGCGGCCCAGGGGATGGTCCGGGGGGGTTATGATAACCAGCTGGTCTTCCAGAACTTCTTTGACCAAAAGTTTCTTATGTTCAACAGGATAAGAAATAAATCCCAGGTCGTTGTTGAGGGTAGCCGTATTTTCTATAACCTGTTCAGTAGGCAGGATGTTCATTGTGATTCGCACCAGTGGATATGCTTTACTGAAAGGTATAATGATGCGCGGCAGGTAGTAATCGCCGAAACTCTCGCTTGAAAGAATCCGGATCCGTCCCCGTTTGCGTTCCTGAAAATCACGGATGCTCTCTTCGGCTTTGCTCTCCAGTTCAAATATTTTTTCGGCAATCTCATAAAGCACCTCGCCAGCATCCGTCAGGACCAGCTTTTTGCCGATGTGATCGACAAATTTCATATCGTAATATTCCTGCAGGCGTTGAAGCCCTTTTGTGACCGCCGGCTGGGTGATGAAGAGTTCTGCGGCCGCCACGCTCAAATTTCTTCTTTTGGCCGCTAAATAAAATATTTTCAACTGGTTAAGGTTCATTTTCTTATGACCTCATGTAATTCTAACCATAGACATCATTATTTTTATTCACTAACACAATCATAACCTAAATTAAATAAATTCTTAGATTCTTAATAGTTATTTCTTTGCATTAATTTTAGGCATTTTAGGCACTTTAGCTCATTTTAGGCATTTTCCGGCTTGTCCGGGTTAGCCGAGCAGTTCCTCGGTAAAAATCGTCGTGCCGTCATGCAGACAAGCGGGCGGGGTTTATCACCGCCTGTGAGCACTTGAAAGTCAATGGTATCGCTCAATTTAGGTAAGGCTTATTTATAACCTGAAGTTATGGAACAAATTAATATATGTTCTTTGACTTATACACATATTTTCTCTATTTTTTCTATGGGTTCTTTGCTTAGAATGAGGGAACAACTACAAGCGATTGAATCTGACTCTATATCGAAGGAGAGAAAATATTGAAAGATCAAGCTCAAGTCGTTATAATCGGCGGAGGAATTTTCGGCACCAGCATCGCGTATCATCTTGCCAGGGCCGGGTGTACCGACGTCGTCCTGTTGGAAAAGGGTGAATTGACCAGCGGCACGACGTTTCATTCCGTGGGGCTGGTTTCCCAGTTTCGTACCTCTCCGGCGCTGATGAAGGTGATGAATTACACCATCAACCTCTACAATGAATTGGCCCAAGGGGAGGGCGGCGACTCTCTGGGCTGGCACACGGTGGGAAGTTTAAGGTTGGCCAGCAGCAAGGATCGATTAAAAGCGCTGCAGCGGGATGTCAGCCGGGCCAAAGCCATCGGCCTGACGGCTGATATCATATCGCCCCGAGAAGTTCTGGAAATATGTCCCCAACTGGCTGATGATAGCCTTTATGGTGCCGTCTACGTGCCGGATGACGGGCACATCGACCCCAGCGGAATTACCTATGAGTTTGCGCGGCAGGCCAGGAAAATGGGTGTAGAAATCAATACCCGGGTGCTTGTAACCGATATTGTGCTTTCCCCGGAGGGGGAA
>JAFDDW010000084.1 GCA_019310665.1 Deltaproteobacteria bacterium | reverse complement strand
CGGAACGGTGACATCTCAGCCGTCCGCCTTTACTTATTTCCTGTGCGCCCTGGACTTTGCCCTGCATCCGGGAGAGGAAATTGTTATCACGGGCAAACCGCAGGCAACCGACACCCGGGAACTGTTAGCGGCCTTGAATCTTAATTTCACCCCCAACAAAGTGGCAATCGTGAAATCAGAGCAAAACGCCGAGCGCTTAAATAAATTTGCCGGATACACCGACGGCCTGGAGGTTATTGAAGGTAAAGCCACAGCCCATGTATGCCGCAACGGTTCCTGCACCGGATCGACAACGGATACGCAAACGATGCTCGATAAAATACTGGGAAAACCAACGTGATTTGGGATTTGGGATTTGGGATTTCGGATTTCGGGAAGGTATTTAACCGATTTTAATTTTAAGCACTTTAACCATTCTTGTCCGCTACGTATTTTGGCGGATTAGTGCATTTTAGGCATTTTCGATTATGGATAACCTGGAATTTGAAACCCTGACAGATATTAAAACACTGCTGGCCGACCAGAAGTGTTTTTTCAATACCGGGAAGACTAAAGATATCGGTTTTCGAAAAGAAATTCAAACTTTTCGTAAGGCTTTGCTCGAAAAGAAATTCAAACTTTTCGTAAGGCTTTGCTCGGTTGGTATCGGGTCAATAAGCGGGATTTGCCGTGGAGAAATACAGGTGACCCATACCGCATCTGGGTTTCAGAGGTGATGCTGCAGCAAACCCAGGTTATCACGGTTGTGCCCTATTACCACAGGTTTCTGCAGCGCTTCGGAGATATTGAGAGCCTGGCCCGGGCCAATTCACAAGAAGTTTTAAAAGTATGGGAAGGCCTGGGGTATTACGCCCGCGCCCGCAATCTGCACCGTGCGGCAAGCATTGTTTTAAAAGAGCGCCGGGGCGTTATTCCCGACAGATGGCAAGAATTTCGCAAACTGCCAGGCGTCGGAGACTACATCGCCGCAGCGGTATTGAGTCTGGCCTTTGAAAAACCCTTTCCGGTCGTGGATGGCAATGTCAAACGCGTTCTGGCACGCCTGCTGGTCATGAAAAATCCGGTTAACAAATCTTCATCCGCTAAAATTTTCAGGGAGGCGGCCGGCACGTTGCTGGATCAGAGAAAACCGGGGACATTCAACCAGGCAATGATGGAACTCGGGGCGATAGTGTGCAAGCCTCAACAGCCGCTGTGCAACATATGCCCGGTGTCAAAAATTTGCAGGGCGGATCAATCCGGCAAAGTTTTAAATTACCCCATAAAACTGAAAAAGCCGCCAACCCCTCAATATCGCATAGCCGTGGGGGTCGTTTTTAAAAACGGCCGGGTTTTAATCACCCGGCGAAAACCATCAGGACTGCTCGGTGGGCTGTGGGAATTTCCGGGAGGAAAAATAGACAAAGGTGAACAACCTGTTTCAGCGTGTATCAGAGAAATCAAAGAAGAAGTCAATCTTGCCATCAAGGTGGATTCGCGTCTCAGCCGGGTCAAACACGCCTACACTCATTTTAAAATCGTCATGGATGTCTTTTGCTGTTCTTATGTTTCGGGCAGGGTAGCGCTAAACGGCCCCGTTGATCATCGCTGGATCAATCTTCAGCAGCTCGACGACTACCCATTTCCCAAAGCCAATCATAAATTTTTTGATGAATTGAAGCAGTGGAGTTATAAAGAATGCGGAAGTGGGAATGCGAAAGTCGGAAAGAAAGCGAGGGCTGAGTGATGGAGTGATAAAGAATTCGGAAGTGGGAATGCGGAAGTCGGAAAAGCTGGGACGCTGAGAGGCTCGGAAGCTGGGAGGCATTTAAACCATTTAGTTCCAGCAACCAGTGACAAGTAACCAGTATCGAGTATCGAGCATCCAGTAATCCAGTATCCAGTAACCAGTAACCAGTAACCAGAAACCAGAAACCAGCGACCAGCATCGAGAATCGAGTAACATGCCCGACATTCTTCTCATCCAGCCGCCAATCAGAGACTTTTATCTGACCGCCAAACGAACCATCCCCTATGGCCTGACCTGCATTGCCTCAACGCTCATGAATAGTGGATTTTCGGTGGCAATACTCGATGGGCTGGCAACGTCGAAATCGCGTATTCGTGATCTTCCGGAAGAAATGAAATATTTACTTCCCTACTACGGACGACCGGACCTGTCACCATTCGCGCTGTTCCATCACTTCAGGCACTATGGCTACAGTTTCGACACCATCGGCAAAAAAGCCGGCGACTCCGGCGCCTTTCTGGTTGGAGTTTCATCTTTATTTACGCCCTATGTGAGGGAAGCCATCCGCACGGCTGAGGTCGTAAAGGCCTGCCTGCCGGACGCTAAAATCGTAATGGGCGGCCACCACCCAACCGCCCTGCCCGAATCTGTATTGGCTTCGGCGGCAGTTGATTTTGTTATCCGCGGAGAGGGGGAAGTCGTCATGCCGTTGCTGGCTAAGGCATTATCAGAAGGCAGCCGGTATGATGCCATACCGGGTCTTGTATTCAGAAACAAAGACGGCACCCTCCAGATCAATCCTGCAGCCCGGATGCAGCATTTGGATGACTACCCCCTGCCGGCAACCCAGCTTATCAAACAAAAATTCTACAGTCGCAAAAGCGGTGCCAGCATGGTCATTGTTGGCAGCCGTGGCTGCCCGATGAAATGCAGTTACTGCAGTGTCGGTGTACAATCCGATCTAAGTTACCGCCAACGAAGCGTCGATGCCGTAATTGAAGAAATCGAAGCTTTCGCCGGTCAAAATAACCTTGGTTTCATTGACTTCGAAGATGAGAATCTGTCTTTGGACCGGCGGTGGTTTTTGAGACTTCTGCAAGCAATTACAAACCGCTTTGGTGAATCCCGGCTTGAACTTAGAGCCATGAATGGGCTTTATCCGCCTTCACTTGATGAAGAGGTGATCGCTGCCATGAAAGCCGCCGGCTTTAAAACGCTCAATCTTTCTCTGGGTTCGACCTCTGAAAAACAGCTCACTCGGTTTAGTCGGACCGATGTAAGGCCGGCATTCGATCGGGCCTTGAATTTTGCTGAGCGATATGGCATGAAGGCCGTTGGATATGTCATTTGCGCAGCTCCTTTTCAACGGGTTGAAGATTCGATTTCTGATTTGCTCTATCTGGCCCAAAGGAGGGTGCTGGCGGGTGTGTCCGTCTTCTACCCCGCACCGGGCAGCAAGGATTTCGAATTGTGCGAAAAGCACGGACTTTTGCCGGATCATTTTCCCGGCATGCGATCAAGCGCCCTGCCCTTATCCCACACGACCAACAGAAAAGAGGCGGTTACCCTGCTCAGGTTGGCGCGAATCCTCAATTTCATGAAATCCTTGCTGGATACGGGAACTCCCATCCCGGATGCATCCCCGGCCAAGATCCGGTCAGATAACCTCGACAACCGCATTGAAATTGGTAAACAGCTTATTGGAAAATTTTTAAATGACGGCAGGATCAGAGGGGTTACGCCCCAGGGGGAGGTCTATGATCATTTGATTTCTGATAGCGTCAGCCGTGAGTTTGTGGCGGGATTGGCTCAGATCAATATAAGGGGAACTATATAAACCCATACCGCAGTTGGGTTAAAACCAAATGGATAAAACAACTGACCCGCGAATGCATTCGGCCGAACACATTCTCAACCAGACCATGGACAGAATGTTCAAATGCGGTCGCTGCTTTAATGCCCACATCGAAAAGAAAAAATCCAAATGCGATTACCGTTTCGACCGGGAGTTAACCCGGCAAGAGCTGGAGGAGATCCAGACCCGGGTCAACCAGGTCATTGCAGATGATCGGCCGGTCACCGAGGAGCATGTTTCCCGGGCCGAGGCCCAGAGCAATTATAATACCGAAAAATTACCGGAAAATGCCGGCGATACCATACGGATCATTCACATCGGCGACTATGATGCCTGCCCCTGTATCGGATCCCATGTGAAATCTACCGGTGAAATTTCGGGATTTAAGATAACAACCGCAAGTTTTGACAACAACGTATTGCGAATCCGGTTTAAATTGCTCACGTTAAAACAGGTTGCCCGTTAGGCCCGTTGGCCCGTGAGCCAGTATGAATCGGATAAGATCCTTTCTTAACTGGCTAACCAGCCAACGGGCTTAACGGGCAAACCAATCTAGAAGAGCTGCAGCTTTTGCCGATAGACATCCGTCACTGTTTTCGGATCATCAGTAATGACGATGTTATCCCTGATCCAGGCCGGCGCCCTGCCCTGTTTGATCATTTCATTGATTTGTTCGTCAATACCGTTCCAGTAATCACCGTTTCCTTCGGTGTCGAATAAGATAACCGGCACCGGATCCAGAATCGCAAGTTTCATATTGCAAAGCGTGATACCGAGTTCTTCCAGCGACCCCAGGCCACCAATGTTGAAAATCGGAAACGAAGCGATTTCGAACCATTTTTGGCGGCTGTGGCGGCAGGTTGCCTGAAAAACCTGGCAAAAATCCACATCGGTGGTCATTGACTGATCGGTAATATCCAAAAAATTTGCACCGGAGAGAATACCGCGTTCCCGGGCCAGTGTGTTGGCCTGTTCCATCACCCCGCTTCCACCGCCGGTGACGATGCCGATGTGATTTCCCCAAAAGTCAATGAGGGAATCCATAAGGGCACCGAGACGCTCTGCCCCCCCCCGGGAAAGTCTCTGATTCGACCCGTAGAACGCAAACAGCATGGACTTGTGAAAATCAGCGATTCGTTCCGGCGCAACAAAATACCCCATTCCGTCACGCATGGTATGCTTCATGAGCCTTCCGTTTAACCCCGAGACCCAGTATACTTCAAGGCCGAAGGCATAATATTCTTCCAGGCGGTGATGATCCTGCTGAGATAAAAAGGGACCGTGTTCGCACGATGGCTCATAAAAATAAAGTGCTTTTAGTTTTCCTTCGCATGTCAGGTTGATAATGTCGCGATGCTCGATGATATTGGGAAAATATTTCATTGCCAGCACAGCCGGAAAATTTTTGGCAGCCGCCTCTATTCTTGAGGTTGCATACACGTGAGAGCATTCGCTATTCGGCGCAAAATTGCGCCGCGCCAATGCACACATAGCCTGGGTTACCTCACATTTCTGAGCGGGGCCGTTTAAAAATACTTCGGCCTTCTTTAATGCTTCGCCATTACCCTGAATAACAGCCACGGGTTTGTCGATAAAATGGCACGTGGATTTATCCAAACTGCTAAATCGCTTTTCAAACTCACGCATCTGGCGATAGGTATAAAAATTATTCGTCTTGGCGGCCTTTTTAGGCTGGTGACCGTTTCGCGACCTGGCGGCCTTGTATACCTTGGCTGAAATCAGAGGATTGACAATGGGATGGTCACTCTGATTAACAATCTCCAAATAGATACGAATACCCCGGGTTTTGATGGGGTCCAGTACGGTTGCCGGCAAATTTCGGCCCAGGGCAAAACCACTCTGCAATACAACAAAGTGCTCGTTGAGATACATCGAGCAGGTGGTTACCACACCCTCACCCGGCGCGACGGTAACCGAACGAACCGCCTCCCGGACCTGATAGCGGTTGAGAAGTTCGCGACCATCTTTACGGAGCAAAATTCGACTCAATGTTGTTTTATCCAATGGTTCTTTAAACCGGCAAACGACTTTGTGGGGGGCAATGACGATACTTCCATCGCTTGAAATGGTGGTCGAAGCCGGCAGTTTCAGCTCGGAACGTTCAATTGCCTCCAGGACTTCATCGGAGCTCAGCAAGGCTTCCGGATCGCAGAATACCAACCTGCCAACCGGCAGTCCCAGGGTAAATAGATGTTTCATCTCCTCCAGGCCTGGATATCCGGCTATTACGGCGGATGCCACCAGGGTCAGAGTGATCTTACTGCCTTTTATACTGTCAGCAGTGGGTGGATCGCATTTAATCTGCATGCCGAGACGGGCGATTCTGGACCGCTCGCTGAATACGATATGCTCCGGCTGATTTTTAAGTTGGTCGATCAGTTCCTCACTGAGTCCAAAGGTGGTCTCGAAGGTCATCGACTGGGAATTCACATCAAGGACCCTGGAAATCACCCCATCTTCAGATTGTAAAAGCCCGCGAAACAAATGGTTATTTTTATGTGTTCTGGCCATACAGCCTAACCTCATAGGTTATCCCGGATATACCGGATTGAAGATATTCGTTATTCACTTGGTATCAATGGTTTTCAGAGGAAAGACTTAAATATTATCACTGTTTTGCAAATTGCAAATAGAAGCCTCGGCAGAATTGCCCCACCCGAAAACCTTGGTAGTCTCCTTAGTGGGAATTGGGAGGGAATTTTTCAAAAAGAAATGCCTCAACAAGAGGCTGCCCGGAGAAAGTTTCCTATCGCTAAAGAACAAATGGCTATACAATTATTACCTTAAATGTGACGAGCGTAAAAGAACCCTGATGAACGACCCCGCTGCAAGCAACGAGGTATCAATCGGAATATTTATAATCGCCCCAAGGGGCGGGGAATTAAACCCTTGTCCGCCTTCGGCGGATTAAATCCCCGGATTCTCCAGTATATTCTCAATTATTTTGATCAGTGATTTGTTGACGGTGTTCCCGTCTTTTAAGTGACACAATTCCATGTCTTTGATCATTACGTTGTCGAGGACCCACCCAAATCCCAATTTATCAAAGAATATGATCGTTTCCTTTTCCATTTCCCAATTACCCTCCGTAAACAATATTTTTCCCCTTTCAAATAAACATCATACCGGGCATACTATTATAACCTACTGAAATATTTTTAAATTTAACTTTTACTGAATTTTAGCAGCACATTTTCAGCTTTTTTTGCGCCGCTATTTATGTATCGTCACAATGGGGGATTTTCTTTAGCCCTAGTTCAAAATAGAGCGTCATGAACCGGCCCTTGTCATATTCGTCAAATAATAATATATTACCCTAATCCGGATAAACCGGAAAATGCCTAAAGTGAGCTAAAGTGCCTAAAATGCCTAAAATTTTAGTGTCGCTTTGCTCCGTCTTTATTAGAAACGCCTGGTATCTTGCGTCTGCACGAGCGATAAATCAGTAAGTAAAAATAAGAGCGCTAGCGAAGGCTGTTTTTATTGTTGGGTTAAAATCGATAGAATACCTTAACTTTAGGCATTTTAGTGCAATTTAGGCAATTTAGGCATTTCTTCAAATACCATGACTGCTCCCCGGAACCACAAAACAAAAGAACCACCTGACGGCCGGCGGCCAAGCGGCCTGTTTATTATGGATTTCGACGGTACATTGCTGCGCTCGGATCGTACATTTGCCGAACCTGATCTCGATGCCCTGAAAAAGCTGGGTGATATGGATGTTGTTCGAACCATCGCCACCGGCCGATCACTGGCCTCTTTCAACACGGTGGTGGCAGCCGGCTTGCCGGTAGATTATATAATATTTTCAACGGGTGCAGGTGTACTGAAATATGACACGGGCAAAATTATCCGCAAGGTAAACATCGAACCCCATGAGGTGAGACGGGCGTGCGATATACTTAAAGCCTGCGGCCTGGATTTTATGGTGCATCGAACCATACCGGACAACCATATGTTCGCTTATTCGCGCTCCAATGACGGAAATACAGATTTTGAGCGACGCATTGAGCTTTACCAGCAGTTTGCCATCCCGTTATCAGATGATTCGGATGATTTCGGCCCGGCAACCCAACTGCTGGCGATTGTACCACCCGCAAAGACCAACTCCGCCCTTGAAACAATTCGCGGCCAAATGATCGATTTCAACGTGATCCGGACAACTTCACCGCTGGATGGGAGATCAACCTGGATCGAAATATTCCCGACCACCGTTTCCAAGAGCCTGACGGCGGCCTGGCTGGCAGATAC
>JAFDDW010000083.1 GCA_019310665.1 Deltaproteobacteria bacterium | reverse complement strand
GCCGTCGTATTCACCATTGGTTTCCGATAGTGCCGGATGATGGGTATCTCCCCAGGTTATTTTCCGGCCCCTTATGCGACCCTGGTCGAGGATTTTCATACTTTCTACATCACCGTAGCCATATCCCTGCCAGGGTTCCGGAGTGAAAACTGCAATGTATTTCAGAAGTCTCATGGAGGGCACCCCATAAACAATCACCTGTCCGGATTGCCCCCCGGAAGAGAAGACATAATACTCATCCAGTTTCCCGCTAGGGGTGTAAGTTTTGGCTGCAGCCAGCATGTCCTGCTGGGAGAGCCCTCTGGCCTTCATGACCTGTTCCAGGGATTGCGCATTGACCGTTGCGCACAATCCCAAAACGATCATGCCGACAAGAACAGGCTGGAACGCATTTTTCAATTTGTTTAACATCTGATCCTCCTTTCCTTTCTAAATAAATTAAATAAAATGCCCCCCATCTATTGATCAGTTCAATTTCAGAACCATCCGGCGGACTATCTGAGTAGATGAGGCCGGCTGAAAAACATCCTGTATGGATTTCAGCCATTGCTCAAACAAAAAATCCTTAAGCTATGATCGGTCAACGCGCAACGAGGTTTTTTTAAAAACAATCTGGGTCAGGTGGCCCAGCAGAGAAAATGCAAATACCGTAAACCACAGCCCCGGCAGGGACAGGAGTAGGATAACGACAGCCCATGCGATCAAGGGAAAAACCATATTTAATAATTCCACATTACCTCCTAACCCGGGCAAGCCGGAATTGAATATTGACGATTGAAGATTGAAGATTTGTGGTATCGCTTCGCTCTGTCTTTTCTATTTAAAAGGTATTAATAAACACATCGCTAACTGTCTGTTGGCTTTCTCAAAAAAAGCGGGTCCGAAATCGGGACCGCCGGCACCCGTTGCAGAAACCAGAAATAGCTCAACAAAAAAATACCCAATACGCCCAGTGTAATTGAGACATCATAAAAGTTCGGTGAAAACCCCGGAAGTCCCCTGCTGGCATCTATTAAACCCGAGCTCGCGTTATTCTCCTGGATGGACGGTACAATCAAAAAATATTTTTCCAGCCAGACCCCGACAAGGACATCCACGGCAATCAGTCGTGAAAACCAGATGGAATTGCAGGCGGTGCGGCTCATCAGTCCGAAAAAAGGAATAAAAAACATTAGGAAAAAAAGGACCCAGAACATCCATCCCCATTCCACGGACTGCATTCTAAGAATCAGGTAAGGGGTCTCTTCGGGAAGGTCTGCATACCAGATGACCAGAACCTGGGAGAAGATCAGATAGGTCCACAGGGCGCACACAGCAAAAGTCAGTTTGGCCAGATCGTGATAACGGTCGATGGTGATATATTCATCCAATTGAAACTTTTGCCGGGCAATTCAGGCAATAATCAACAAGGCGGCGGCAGCTCCAATCAGGTTTGCAATGGCGTATTGCACGCCGAACATGGTGCTGAACCACTCCTGATCGATGGACATCATCCAGTCAAACGCCAAAAGCGTGCAAAGAAAGAAAAAAAGCAGCGCCAATAGCGGAGCAATCGTTTTGGCCCTTTTTTCCGCTCCGGCCTCCTCCTCTTCTTGTGAACCGTAATTTTTAACAAACCGGTCGGCAAAGGGATTACCGAAGTCGCTGAGTTTCCCAGCCAGTCCGATATCCGGCCGGATTACGGTTTTAAGATAATAACTGGAGGCGGCAACAAATAATCCCAATACAACCACATTGCGGATGATAAAAAATGGGAAGTTCAACCACCCCGCCTTGGCATGAATAACTTTGTCATGATCCATCCATTCAAAAAAATGGTCGGCGCCGAAAAAAAGCAGGCAAAGCAGCAGAGCGCCGATGGGAATAAAAGCACCCAACGCCTCTGCCAGGCGCTTGATCGGTCGGCCCCATTTTGCATTGGTGATGGTAAAAATTAGCGAAAAAGCCAACCCGCCCAGGGCGATGCCGCCGAAAAACATGGTGTTAACAAGCAGCGCCTGCCAGGCCAGGTAGGATCGGCTGCCGATCAGCCCGGCTGCAAAGCCGATAAGACCGATAACGACAAAACCCAGCAGAAGTTTTTGCAGCCGATCGTTCATGCGAAAACGCGTCTGTTCCAGCAGGGCTTTCATTTCGTTGTCTCTACTCATTCCTGCTTCTCCAATTCACGAATGTAATTGACAATATTCCATCTTTCGCGAGCGGCCACGGCATATCCCATTGCGGGCATCACCGCGCCGCCGTACTTGGCCTTATGATATATATAACCGTCACTGAAAAATGGGGTCAGTGTGATAACGGCCGGGGCAATCATGCCCAGTTCATTGACTTTGGTTTTGGCGAAGCCTTCGGCATTGATTTCCCGGCTTGTTCCGTGACAGACGGCGCAAAAGGTGTCGAATTTCAGCTTCCCGTCGGCAAGCGACGCCGCATCCGGTTTAATGGGATTGAGTGTTGCCGTCTCGGAGATGATATCCTTGAGTATTACACTGAAACGATCGTTGGGGTCCTCGATTTCGCTGCCGTCGATGGAGACGGCGCCAACGACAAACGCGTTCATGCTTCCCTTTTCCTGGGGTTTGAGACTGATCTGGTTAAACATGTCATAAACCAGGGTAAACACTGTCGATTTTGCCGGTAGCTTGGCCGCAACGACCAGGACCAGCAGAAAGATGCCGGCAACCAGCAGGATTTTAGCTTTCAAGATTGACCTCCTCGGCCTGGTGCTTTTTAAAAATATTTTCCAGCTTCTCCAATTCGTCGTTCCCGCAGGCGACCACAATACCAAAGCGGTCACGCATAAATCTGTCGTAATCCTTGTATTTGCGACTTTGGGGAACAGGATGCTTCCAGGTATCCCGCAGGATCATCAGGAATATAGCCCCTATCGTAAAATAGATGGCCATAAGCACGGAAAGTTCAAAAGCGATGGGCCCCATAATCGGCACGGATACAATCGGTTTACCGGAGACCGGCAGGATCCAGTCGAGCGCCATCTTCGTGATGATCAGCACGGCCAGACCAAACCCGACAAAGGCCCCGGCCAGAGTCGCAAAAGGCACCCGGCTTTGCGGATTGCCCAGGGCATGATCGATTTCGTGTCTGGCACACGGCGTGTGCGTGGTTATTTGATCAAATCCAGCGTTTTTCAATTCCTTGATGGCGGCGCAGGTGTCATCCAGATATTCAAAGGTTGCCCAGGCTCCAGCAAATTTTGTTTTCATTTTCTGTCTATCTTCCTATTTATACGATAAATTCGAATGACTAAATATCATATCTTGGTATTGCACCTGTTTTTGTCATTTGAACATTTAAATTTCGGATTTCGATATTCGTATTTTCATTTTCTCATTGGTGGTGTAAGCGTTTCTTTCATTTCAGCGATGGCGATGGAAGGCATAATTTTCACAAAGATAAAAAACCACATGAAGAACCACCCGAAACTCCCGATGGTGATCCAAATCTCCGCCCATTCAAACTGGTAACTTCCCCAGGTAAACGGAGCGAACCCATGGGCCAGGGAAGTGCCGATAATAGTAAAACGTTCCAGCCACATGCCGACGTTGACCAGCAGCGAGATGATAAACAGAGCGGCCATATTGGTTCGAATCTTTTTGACAAAGAGCGTCAGCGGCACAATGCAATTGCAGGCAACCATCACCCAGAAATAGGGGTTCATCTCTCCGAAGGGGCGAAACCAGAAGAGCGCTCTCTCATATTGCGAGCCACTGTAGTAGGCGATAAAAAATTCGACGGCGTAAGCGTATGTCACAATCAAACTGGTAAAGATGATCATCTTGGCAATGCCTTCCAGGTCCTTAACCTTGATAATCTCCTTAAAACCGGGAAAGGCCCGGCGCAATGGTATCATTATCGTCAAAACCATCGCGCAACCGGAAAAGATAGCCCCGGCCACGAAATAGGGCGCAAAGATGGTTGAATGCCAGCCGGGAAGACTGGACATGGCAAAATCCCAGGATACAATCGAGTGCACGGAAAAAACCAGTGGGGTGGCAATCGCGGCGAAAAGCAGATAACCCCGCATATAATGCAGCCATTGGTGGTTAGTCCCCCTGAAACAGAGCGCCGGAATACTGTAAAACAGGCGTTTGACCCCTTTGGATTCATCTCGCACGGCCGCCAGATCAGGGATCAGCCCCAACACGAAAAAAGCGATGGAAACGGACATATAGGTCGAGATGGCGAAAACATCCCAGAGCAGGGGGGATTTAAAATTCACCCACAACTCGCGTTGGTTGGGATACGGCAGGAGCCAATAAGCAAACCAGGCGCGCCCCAGATGAATGAGGGGAAACAGACCCGCAGTCATCACCGCGAAAACCGTCATGGCTTCGGAGGCCCGGTAGATGGAATTACGGAAGGGTGCTCGCACCAGATAAAGCACCGCTGAAATCAAAGTTCCGGCATGACCGATTCCGATCCAGAAAACGAAATTGGTGATATAAACCCCCCAGGCGATAGGGTGGTTGATCCCGCTCCATTCCAGGCCGTGCCGGATCTGAATGGCCCAGGCAAAGATTCCCATGCTCAGAGCCCCGAGAATCAGAACCATGCTGACCATCCAGGATCTCCCGGGCGGTTCCATGGAGTTTACGACTTTGTCATTGATATTTCCATACGTAAGCTGATTCAATGAGCCTCCTTAGGCGCTTAGCGACATCATATCGACAATTTTTTGCCGATGTTGCCGCGTGCTTTAATCTATCAGAGGTTATATTCCGGCTTGTCCGGATTAAGCCTTTTCGTTATTCGGATTCACTTTTTTCAAATAGGTGATTGCCGGTTGAAAATTCAACTCGGGCAGTTGAATATATTGGCGCCGGCTTTTCTCCTTTATCCGTCTTATTTGGCTGTTTTTATCCATAATGTTTCCAAAGCTAATCGCATCGGCCGGACAGGCCTGCTGGCAGGCCGTCTGAATTTCACCATCGTTCACGTCCCGCCCCCGGTCTTGGGCCAGATCTTTCATCTCCCTGATCCGATGATGACAGAAAGTGCATTTTTCCATCACCCCTTTGCCGCGCACCGAGACGGCCGGATTAAGCTGCAACTGCAGCGGGCTCGGAAACTGATAACTCCTCCAGTTGAAACGTCTCTGTTTATAGACGCAATTGTTTGAACAGTAACGGGTGCCGACACAGCGATTATAAATCATGGCGTTCAAGCCGTCGGACGTCTGGTAGGTGGCAAACACGGGACAGACCGGTTCGCAGCCGGCATTATCGCATTGCTGGCACATCTGGGGTGAATAGTAGGTTTCAAGCCGTCCGGTTTGTTGGTTTTTTTCAAAATATCTCTCAATCCGCAGCCAGCTCATCTCCCGGCCGACATTCGAACGGTCCTTGCCCACCAGCGGGATGTTATTTTCAGCATAACAAGCCGCCACACAAGCAGAACAGCCGGTACAGCGATCCAGGTCAATGATCATCTCCCATTTGTAGGGATCGTTATAAACAGGTGTCTGCTTACCCGCTTGTTTCACAGCTTTTCGGACGTTTTCCGCCATGGGGTCATAAAAACTCTTTTTGTCCTTACGATTTACGGTATAAAAACGCTGCCTGGCGTGATGTTTTTGAGCAAGTTCGGCCGGCTGCTTTTGACTGCCGGCGGCGGACATCACCTGTACAAATCCCCTGCCCTTCTGACTGCGGTCGCCAAACCCCGTTTTGTCTTCAACATCGGGGGTTGCAATATCTTTACGATACTGCCCGTCCATGGTTACCAGATAAGCCTTTTTGCCCGTGGGTTTGATTCTGACACTTTCCCCCGCAAAAACAAAATCTCCTGAAAGGTTGTCTTTGCGCCAGGGCAGAAGGGTCATGACGTTGACACCAATCGTTTTCTCCTCGACTCTCAAATCCAATTCCAGGACGGGCAGCAATTTACTTCTGCCGTGGCTGGACTTGTAATTGGGAAAGGGCACCTTTCTGCCCATGCCGGCCGGCATTGCCACGGTTTCTTTATCGATACCGTAAAAGACCCAGGCCGCCGCCTGCGCTTTTCCATAAGAGGTTGTAATTTCGACCAGGTCGCCGTGTCGTATCCCGAGTTTGACGGCCGTATCGGGGTGAAGTTCAACCCAGGAATCCCAGACCACCTGGGTAACAGGATGAGGTATTTCCAGCAGCCACGATCTGTTGCCGCCCCTGGCATTGGCATTATGCAGATTCGAGTTAACGGCCAGCAGGCTGAGGCCGTCGGTTTTGTCCAGGGGCCCCGGAAACGCAATCCCATAAACCTCACTGTTAAGAACAACCCTTGAGGGCTTAAAGTTTTCATAGTGTCCGCCTTTTTGCAGCGACTGTTTCCAGAATTGCGCAAACGGCAGAGAGATATCGCGTTTTTGATGCAGGATTTTCCAGGAGGCTTTGACATAATCTCGGTAATTCGGCGTTTCAAAACCGTCAACGCCAACCAACCGGGCCAATTCAAGCATCAAGGAGCCGACTTCCATGGTATCAAATGCCGGTACCCGGGCCATGACCGGTTGCTGTAAAGCAAAAACACCGTTTCGCGGTCGGGTGTCCCCCCAGCTCTCTAAAAAATGAGCCGTCGGCAGATGCAAATCGGCAAGTTCGGAGGTTTCATCGTTTTCCGTAGACAGTGAAACCACAAAGGAAACTGCCTTCAAGGCCTCTTTGAAACCCGAATTTTCGGGAAGCGTAAATACCGGGTTAACATTTTCGATAATCACCAGCTCAAAGCGTCCCGCTTTCATCGCTGTGACAGCCGCTTCCAAATCCGTCATACTGTTGCCGCCCAAGCGGTAATCTGCGCCGAAAACAACGGTATTCCCAATGTTACCTGCCACATAGTTTAGAAGGCTAACGGCGATTTGCAACCGGGTGGCATCCGTACCGGCATTGCAGTTTCCTCCGGCCAGAGCCAGGCTGCGCCCGTTTTGCTCAAACTCATCGGCCAGCCGTACGAGCGTACCGGCGGCCAGTCCGCTTTTTTGCTCAATCTTTTCTTCAGAAAAACCGCTGAGGAGTTCCTGGAGACGTTGTTTCTCGTCGATAGCAAGACGCCCGTCCCGTTTAAGCAAAATACGACTGAGGGCTAAGGCGATCATTGTTTCATGACCTGGTGGACAGGAGAGCCATTCATCGGCATTGGTACCGGTCAAGGACATGTGAGGTGCAATATGAATATATCTGCCTTTTTTTCCATCTTGATAGCTGTGCATTCTGGTATAAGCTTTGGTCAGCTGAATTGGGTTCAGCCAGCTCTCCAGA
>JAFDDW010000082.1 GCA_019310665.1 Deltaproteobacteria bacterium | reverse complement strand
TGCAGTAGATAGTGCCGTTACACTATCCATGATGACCGACATTGCAGCCGCCATGAGCCTCGAAGTCCTTATGGGAAGCCGTACCGAGTTTGATAAAAGAATTCATGAGATTAGGCCCCATCCGGGCCAGGCGTCTGCTGCCGACAACATGGAGCGAATTATTCAAAATAGTGAAATTATTACCTCCCACAAGGACTGCGGTCGCGTTCAGGATGCCTACACCCTGCGTTGTTCCCCCCAGGTGCACGGTGCAACCAAAGATGCCATCAACTATTGCCGGCGGGTGATTGAAACTGAAATGAACTCATCGACCAACAATCCGCTTATTTTTTCCGAATCTCAGGACTTTTTGCTGGGAGGCAACTTCCATGGACAACCGGTGGCCCTGGCCCTTGATTTTCTCAGCATGGCCGTTGCCGAGCTGGCCAATATATCCGAACGGCGGATTGAACGGCTGGTGAATCCGAAGCTGAGCGGACTGCCGGCCTTTTTAGTCAGTGACGGCGGTCTGAACTCGGGGTTTATGATCGCCCAGTACACGGCGGCTGCCCTTGTGTCGGAAAATAAGGTCCTTTGCCATCCCGCCTGCGTGGATTCCATTCCCACCTCGGCCAATAAGGAGGACCATGTTTCCATGGGAACCATTGCAGCCCGCCAGTGCCGGGAAATTATTATGAATGCGGAAAATGTGATCGCCATCGAGCTCTTATGCGGCGCCCAGGCCCTGGATCTTTTTACCAATCTCAAGCCCGGTGAAGGCACCCTGAAAGCCTATCAGGTCATTCGCCAGACGATTCCCCCCCTGGAAAAAGACCGCATTTTATCCAATGACATCATGGCGATGAAAGACCTGATTCGCAGTGGAAAGATCCTGGCGGCGGTGGAAAAAAGTGTGGGTGAATTGAAGTAAGTGAATAAAGGTTGGCCGGTTTGCCCGTTAGCCGGTTCTTTTAATCATTCTGAAAGTCTCTTCATATATGGTTGTGCGCGGTCCTATTGCCACTATATCAATGATGTTTTCAGTTGAAATTCGATAGATTATTCTAAAACGACTGAGGCGATAACTTTTTAGGCCTTCGAGTTCGTCCTTGAGGGATTTACCCACATGGGGTTCTTTTTGAATATATTCCAAACCCGCCCTGATTTTCCTTTTAATTTCAGGGTGTGATTTACGGATTAAGGCGACAATATGATCGGGAACCCGGAGCCTATTTTTTTTTGGTTGTCTCGGAGCCATTTTTTACTCGAACAACTCTTCCAGGGTATACAGCTTGCTATCCTTTTTTAAAGCTTGAATCCCTTTTTCAATTTCCCCCATAAGATCGCTGTCGGATTTTATCGTAATTGTTTCTTTCCAGCTTTCAAACTCATCGGGGCTGATCAATACTGCGGCAGGGCGGCCGTTTTTTGTAATGACGACCTCTTCATCAGTTGAATGCACTCTGTCAATCAGCTCGCTAAGTTTCATTTTAGCTTCGGATAAAGATAGCGTCCTCATAAATAGATCTCCATTTTAGTTGACCAATATTCTGGTCAATTATAGTGTCCTGATATTGTGTTGTCAACTGTTAGATTACACCATGAATTTTACCTTCTTTAACTTAAGTTTAAAATTCTGGGGCAAAGACGCCAGGACGCATAAAAATGTCGTGAAATCTTAGCGGCTTTGTGTGAGGCAGCTACAGATCAATCCGGATGGGTACAAACCCCGGTCGTTTCCCTGCTGACCGCTTCATCCTCCTTGACACTGCATATCCGTTTCCTTATACTGAAAATTCTTCGATTATACAGAAGGACTTAAATCATTTCGGACACATACACAGCGATTTACAAGTTTTACCGTTTTAGATAGCTTTAACGTCAACCATTCGCTGTGAAAGTGCGCAATTAATTATGGCGCTGTGTATAATTAATCCACAACCAATACAGCTTGTTATTTCCAGATAACCGGAAAGGTAAAATGAGACGATGGCGTTTGTAGGACAAATTCTTGAAATTGATTTAAGTGCAGGAGATTGGAAATTTCTACCATATCCTGATGATCTCCAGTGGAAATATCTTAGTGGCCGTGGTTTCAACGTCCAATATCTTTACAACAATATGCCCGCTGACGCAGACCCTTTGGGTCCTGAAAACATACTCCTTTTTTCCTGTGGATTGCTTACGGGCACTGCTGCTCCGGCCTCGGCCAGGCTCCACATCAATGCCCGCTCACCCCTTACCGGACTTTTGGGGAGTTCAAATATCGGCGGCAATTTTGGGGCCAAACTCCGATCCAGCGGCATTCAAAGCTTGATCATCCGCGGCAAATCACCGGAACCCGTCTATCTCTGGATTGACGGTGACAAAATTGAAATTCGCAACGCAAGATCGATCTGGGGCCTGGACACCTGGGAGACCGATGAACAACTCAAAACAAAGCTGGGCAGTGAAAAATTGGAGATTATGACCATCGGTCCGGCCGGTGAAAGTGGCACATTGTTTGGCTGCATCATGACGGACCGGGACCATGCCGCCGGACGAACCGGCATGGGGACCGTCATGGGCTCTAAAAACCTGAAGGCCATTGTGGTCAAAGAGCCGAAAAAGAAAATATTATTCCGGGCCAGTGAAAACGGGCACGAAGCCATTAAGCGCTACATCTGGCAGATGAAAAATTCTCCGCACTACAAAGATATTAAAAAACACGGCGGGGCCGGTTACGTCAAATGGGCCGATGACCTTGGGATTCTGGCAACCCGCAATTTCAGAGAAAATACCTTTGAGGCCGCCGGGCAAATCGATGGTAAAAATCTTGAAAAAAATATCACCCGCACACGTGGCTGTTATCGTTGCCCGGTGCGATGTAAGGCTGAGCTGGAGTTTCCTGAAGGAAAATTAAAGGGCAGAAAAGCGGTAAGACCCGAGTTTGAGCCCATGTTGTCGCTGGGGTCCCGGTGCGGTTTGACTGATCTGGAAACCCTGGTTTACCTGGATAACCTGTGTTCCCGTTTGGGCATGGACAGCATTTCCGCCGGAGGTGCCATCGCCTTTGCCATGGACCTTTTTGATCGAGGAATCCTGACCCCGGAGGACACCGGCGGCCTGGAGCTTTCCTGGGGCAACGGCCAGGCCATGGAGGTTTTGATCAAACAGATGGCCGCCGGTGAGGGATTTGGAGGTATTCTTGCCAAAGGTGTTCGCCAGGCCGCCCGGATCATCGGCCGCGGTGCCGAAAACTATGCTCCCCACGTCAAGGGACTTGAATTAGCCGGCTATCATCCCGATAACATCATGGGTACTGCCCTGGGATATACGGTTTCCAACCGGGGGGCCGATTTTAGTGACGTCTATGCTACCCTGGAGTATAAATGGATGCCGGATGAAAAGATTGAGGAGTTCGGACTTCCGAAAACGATCGATCTCAATTCCATCCATGGGAAAGCGGCACTGGTCAGACAGTCCATGATTGTCGGCATGGTTATGGACTGCCTTGGTTTGTGCAAGGTGCCGGCCTTGTGCCTTATCTGTGCTTACGATTTGGTGGCTGAAGCCGAATTGACGTCGGAGTTGACGGATCAACCTGTCAGTGTTGGGGACCTTTTTGCCGCCGGGGAAAGAATCCTCAACCTGGAAAGACTGATCAATCTGCGATTCGGCGCGACTGAGGCGGACGATCGCCTGCCGGATATGTTTTTTGAAAAAGAATATAATGCCGGAAAACAGCCATCCAAACCCCAGGAATGGATGGAACCTATGAAACGGGAATTTTATGCCGCCATGGGCTGGGATGAAAACGGCCGACCCGCAGAAGAAAAGCTGAACCAACTGGAGCTATTGCCCTCCCAGAACTTGTCCGATTCAGCGGCATAGCCGTGTTATGTCCTTTATTTTATTTACATGATTTGGCTTGGTTTTTTATCTTCTTTTTGCAGGCAACAGCCAATTAAATTCCAAATTACAAGCATCAAATTTCAAACAAATCTCAAATCTCAATTTTTCAATGACCAAAACATTGTTTGGAATTTTGAATTTTGGTCATTGTGATTTATTTGATATTTGTGTTTTGTGATTTGGGATTTAATAATTAAGGTGCTTGGAATTTACTCAATCCTGGAGGCAATGCTACCAGTGGAAGAAATTACGTTCAGACCCAACCTGTCCTTCCTTTCACAGGAAGATAAAGAAAAAATTCATCGGGCCGTCCTCAAGGTCCTGAGTGAGATCGGCATGAAAGTCCATCACGATGAGGCCCTGGCCCTGTTAACCGATGCCGGTTGCGCTGTCCAGGACGACGGCATGGTGAAAATAGCAGAAGAACTGGTGCTGAAATCCATTGACAGTGCGCCTGATAATATCGCCATCTACGATCGTGAAGCCAACCAGGTCATGGATCTCGGGGGACATCGCTCTTATTTCGGCACCGGGTCCGATCTTATTTATTCACTGGAATCCCGGACGATGCAGCGCCATCCATGTGTTCTCGATGATGTTGCCCGGGCGGCCAGAGTGGCCGACGCTATGCCCAACCTGGATTTTATCATGTCCTTTGCCCACCCATCCGATGTTGCGGCGCACCGGGCCTATCTGCACAGCTTCCAGGCCATGGCGGCCAACTCCGTCAAACCCATCGTGTGCACGGCGGTAGACCGCAGTGATCTTGACCAGATTTGGGAGATCGCCCGGACCCTGCGCAACGGCGAAGAAAAGCTGCGGGCCAAACCCTATTGCATCTATTACGGAGAGCCCGTCAGTCCCCTGCAGCATGCGGTTGAGAGTGTGGACAAACTCCTGTTTTGCGCCGAGAAATCCATGCCCGTTATTTATTCGCCGGCACCCCTTGCCGGGTCCACCGCCCCCATGACCATTGCCGGGCACGTGGCCCAGGGCCTGGCGGAATGCTTCTGCGGTCTGGTGATCCATCAGCTCAAAACCAAAGGCGCTCCCTTCATTATGGGTGTGGGCCCGGCGGTTTTAGACATGGCCACGGCCCAGTGTTCCTACAATGCCCCCGAATACCTGCTGGCCTATATCGCGATTGTTGAGATGAGCCACTTTTACAACCTTCCCAACTGGGGCTATGCCGGCACCACGGATTCTCAAATCCCCGATGAGCAGGCAACCTTTGAAGCCGGGTTGCTAACCTTTATCGCCGAAATGGCGGGCTCCAATTTAAATCACGATGTGGGCTACCTGGACTTCGGACGCACCGGCAGTTTGGATATGATCGTTATTCTGAATGAGGTGATCGATCAGGTGCGCAGGCTTTACCGGGGGATACCGGTTAATGACGACATGTTGGCATTGGATGTTATCAAGGAGGTGGGAGCGGACGGCAATTTTCTGGTCCACCGGCATACCCTGGAACATTTGCAGTCAACCCAGTGGCGGCCCAGGTTGATCAGCCGCCTGGGATATGATAAATGGCAGGCCACCGGCAGCACCAGTTTATTGCAGCGGGCCCAGCAAAAGCTTCAGCAGGTATTACAGGAGCACCAGCCGGTTCCGATTTCCCCGGAGAAAGCCAAGGAGATCCAGAAGCGGGTCGATCAGTTTAAATAATTTGTCTTTCTTCGAATTTTTTTGATCGGGCTTTATCCAAATATCCATATCACCTGTAGCCCTTGGAAATCCATGAGCCGCTAAAGCATAGGCGCCTACTACAAGGAATTCAACTTTTTGGTCTAATAAGTTTTGCAACATCTCTTTGTAATCTTCGTTCAACATTTGATCCTCGCACAAACACGTATACGTCTTTTGTTATATCCCACACCATTGCAAATAAATCTGTTAAGAATGAAGACTTGATCCCTATGCCTTTCTCTCACCATATAATCTTAACAGGATATTGCTTAAACGCATGGTCTGAAGTTACGATCGGCAATTCCTCGATTTGCCCTTGAGCGATCAACATCCGGTCAAAAGGATCACGATGAGGACCGGGGAGTGCTCCGGCTGCCAGCGCATGTTCCATGGTAATTGGTAAAACGTCTATACGCGACTTGCGTAGCATGGAGGGTAAGTTACGGGCCACCTCACCGGCATGGGGCAATTTCCCTAAACGATATTTCGTAGCGATTTCCCACCCGGAAGCACTGCTAACCAGAATTGTATTATCCGGCGCCTGAATAACATCATGAGCCAGACCGGAAAGCTTGGGATCATCAAATAGCCACCACAAAAGGACATGGGTATCAATCAAGAACCCCGCGACCGTTTCTTTTACTGGTTCCATGCCTTCAACTCGCTTTCCGGCAGTGGTTCAAAAAAAGCCTCATCTATCCGACCATCAGCAATCCCAGGTACCCTGGGTTGCGATTTTTCTAAAGGTACTAAGAGGGCATAAGGTTTTCCCGCTTTGGCGAGCACTATTACCTCGCCCTCATGCGCTCGTTTAAGCAACCGCGAAAACTGTGTTTTGGCCTGGTGCACATTTACAATTGTAGGCATTTGAACTCTCCGATATTTTTTGTTCTAATAATAGACTAAGTCTCTGGACTAAGTCAAGATGTTTTTATCATGATGCAGAACAGTGAAATGGAGTCGGATCGCTCTATTGTGGGCTATCGCGAATCAAAGCTTCGCTGGCATCCAAGTTTTATCTATAGGAGGAACCCCTGTCAGCTGGCAGAGTTTGGCCAAAACAATCGACACGCCCTCGTACAATACAGTGAGAGAATACAGTGAGCTTTTAGCCGATTCTTTTTTGCTGGCCATTTTTTACTATTTGGACAGGAATAAAAGAGCCGCCAATCCAAACAAAAGGAAAAATTTTTATTTTATTGATCCTCTGGTGCTAAACCTTGCCCGGCATGAGGTGAGCCTGAGCACCGGTCAAGATGTCAGTCTTGCTGTAGAGGGGGCGGTTGCAGCCCATCTTCTCAGAAAATTTGAGCATCGATTATTTGAAGGATTTGGCAGTATCGAAAAAGTATTCTACTGGAAATCGACAAAGGGCAAGGAGGTCGATTTCGTTGTCCTTCATGGCGAATCGCTTTTTCCGGTGGAGGTAAAATACCAGAACAGCATTAGCAGATCCGACTACACCACCATGAAGCGTAGCTTCGGTAAGGGAATCTTGGTCACAAAGAATACTTTTTTCCTGGATGAAAAGATTGTTGGTATTCCGGCTCCGTTATTTTTATTGCTTAATTGATCGGCATCACCAGCTTTGGGAAATATTATTCTTCTCCATTTTTTTGGACTTCTATGACTTCTTCTGAACCAGTACCCGTAGCAATTTTTTCTTTTGCATCATTTTCCTCTGTAGAATCATCACTCTCTTCTTCAAGCAACTGGCTCT
>JAFDDW010000081.1 GCA_019310665.1 Deltaproteobacteria bacterium | reverse complement strand
GCCCTGAAAAATTCGAACTTGAACTCAGCCAGGAGGCTTTAAAACGCATCGACGGATTTCACGGTGAACTGGAAGTCGGCATCCGATCCGAAGACATCACCCTTCCCACCGATAACGGTATCGAAGCACGCGTGTATGCAATTGAAAATATGGGAATGGCGCAAATTATCAGCCTTAAAGTAGCAGACTTCATTCTAAAGGCGACCGTCGATGCCGAGTTAAGCCTGGATCTGGACAGCATGATTCGATTTCAAATGAAACCGGAGAAGCTGCACTTCTTCAACCCGACAACCGGAGACAATCTCCTGAAAAATTAGTTCTGAAAGGAGCATCGCAATGAAATACGGCATGAATTTATTTCTGTGGGCCGACGACATGCATGATGGAATGATGCCGATATTGGAAAATTTAAAGAAAATGGGATTTGACGGCGTTGAGGTGCCGCTTTTTGACCTTAACCTGGATAAATGGCGGACATGGGCCAAACGCCTGGACGATCTCGGTCTTGAAAGGACAGCGGTAACAGTTTGCAGTGAAGAAGCCAATCCCATCAGCCAGGATCCTGCTGTTCGCGCCCGGGGGGTCGATTTGCTGAAGCAAACCCTGGATTGCTGCCAGGCCCTGGGAGCATATTCTCTTAACGGGCCGCTGCATTCCGGCCTGGGCATTTTCAGCGGCAAAGCGCCCAGTGAGCAAGAATGGGAATGGGGCGTCGAAAATTTGAAAAAAGTTTCAGAGCACGCTGCTGTTTGCGACGTATTGCTCGGAATCGAATTCTTAAACCGCTTCGAAACCTATTTTTTATCCTGCACGGCGGATGCCGTCAGATTTGTCCGTGAGATCGATCACCCGAACTGCCGCATGATGTATGATACCTTTCATGCTCACATTGAAGAAAAAAATGTGGCCGAAGCCATTCGATCATGCGCTGAGGATTTGATCCTGGTTCATACCTCGGAAAACGACCGCAGCACACCGGGCAGTGGCGGCGTAAACTGGAATACCACCTTTGACACCCTGAAAGAAATAAATTTTGACGGCTGGCTGACGATAGAGGCTTTTGGCCAATCACTTGAAGATTTGCTGGCTGCCACAAAAATTTGGCGCCGCATGTATGAATCAGAGGAACAACTGGCCAGCGATGGCCTTAAATTTTTAAAGCAAGAAGTTGCTAAAAGGTGGTAAGGAAGGCTTCACGCGCTCGGTTCCTGCGGCAGAAACCGAAAATTTTAGTCGATAATACAAGCAAAGGGGGAAACAATGAGTGACAAAATAAATATTGCCATTGTCGGTCTTGGTTTTGGTGCCGAGTTCATCCCGCTTTACCAGCGGCATCCACATGCGAATTTGTACGCTATCTGCCAGCGCACTGCAGATAAACTCAATCAAATCGGGGACTCGTTTGGTATCGAGAAAAGATACACGGATTTTGATGAACTACTGCAAGACCCTGAGATTGAGGCCGTACACATCAACACCCCTATTCCCGACCATGCTTCCCAATCCATCAAGGCTTTAAAAGCCGGTAAGCATGTTGCCTGCACCGTTCCCATGGCAACGACGGTAGAGGAGTGTCAGGAAATTACGCGCCTCAGCCGGAAAACCGGTAAAAAATACATGATGATGGAAACTGTCGTGTACAGCCGCGAGTTTTTGTTTGTCAAAGAATTGTATCAAAAGGGTGAACTGGGAAAAATCCAGTTCCTGCAGGCAAGCCACCAGCAGGATATGGATGGCTGGCCGGATTACTGGCCGGGATTGCCGCCCATGCACTATGCCACCCATTGCGTGGGACCCTGCCTGGCACTGACCGATGGAATAGCGGAATATGTGTCCTGTTTCGGCTCCGGGACGATACGAGAAGAACTGATTCCGGAGTATAATTCTCCATTTGCTGTCGAAACTACTCATATTAAGCTTAAAGATTCCGATCTGTGTGCCCGGGTTTATCGCTCGCTGTTTGATACCTCCCGTCAATACCGCGAAAGTTTTGATGTCTACGGCACCAAAAAAACCTATGAGTGGCCGCTGATCGAGGGTGAAGACGCGGTTATCCATACGGCCAAGAAACCCGAGCCGGAAATTCCCGAACGCGTCAAGGTTCCGGACTACGCTCATCTGCTGCCGGAACCGATCCGGATGTTCACAACCAAAGGCGTTTACGATCTGGATGATCAGCAACACCTGTCTTTCACCCAGGGCGCCGGACACGGTGGATCGCATCCACACCTGGCCCATGAATTTGTGATGAGCCTGATGGAGGGCCGTGATCCCTTTCCGAATGCCGCCCAATCGGCAAACTGGACAAGTGTCGGTATTTTAGCCCACGAATCGGCTTTAAAAGGCGGCGAGATTGTCAAATTGCCGGACTTTTAAAACCTGGATCTCCCACGCGATTCTTGGCGCACATGAAACTTGAAAAGCATTTTTTTGGAAGGACGGCGGATGGTGACCGGGCTGATCTCTACCGTCTTTCCAATGACGCTGGAATGGTCCTGGCCATTACAAACTATGGCGCTGCAGTCGTCGAACTGCGCATTCCAGATCGGGATGGGAACCGGGCGGACGTAGTTCTGGGATTTGATTCTCTATCCGGATATCTGGCGCACGGCGAATATTTCGGTGCCATCATCGGTCGATATGCCAATCGCATCGCCGGTGGGTTGTTTGTTTTAAACAACAATGAATACAAGCTGAACAGGAACGAAGGCGATAACCATCTACATGGAGGCATCAAGGGCTTCGATAAGGCACTGTGGCAGTTTGAGCCCGTCCATAGCCATTGCCATGTAGCTCTCAAGCTTACCTGTCTCAGCCGAGACCGTGCAGAAGGGTATCCCGGTAATCTTTTGGTCAATGTCGTTTACACCTTGACCAATGAGAATGTGTTTAGCATTGAATATACTGCGACGACCGATCAGGCCACCATCGTTAATCTGAGCCATCATTCATACTTTAATCTTGCCGGAGAAGGCTCGGGAGACATATTGGATCACGAACTGATGATCAACGCAAAACTTTTCACGCCGGTCAACCAGAGCCTGATACCCACAGGGGAGGTGAAAAATGTCAGCCAAACGGCGCTGGATTTTACACGATTGACCCGCATAGGAAAAAGGATCGATAATGACGAAGAACAGCTTGTCTACAGCAAGGGATATGATCACAATTGGGTGCTCAACAAAAGGGGCAGCGAACTGATTTTAGCCGCCAAGGTTTACGAACCGAAATCCGGACGAACGATGGAACTACATACCACTGAACCGGGTCTGCAATTCTATTCCGGGAATCTGATGAGGGAACCCGTCATGGGAAAGGTCGGACATGTATATCGCCGGCGTTACGGCCTATGCCTGGAACCGCAGCATTTCCCGGATTCGCCGAATCAGCCGAACTTTCCTTCTACCGTTTTGAACCCGGGTGACCCATACCGGCAGACGTCTGCTTTTAAGTTCTATGTTTCCTGACTCAGGTATTGCGAAGTTAAATGTCCATAAACAAAAGGGGGCTATCCATGAAAACATTTTTTCCTAATATTCCGGAAAAACTACCGTTTGAAGGACCGGGATCGAAAAATCCTTTAGCCTATAAGTATTACAATCCAACCCAAATGGTCGGTGAAAAAACCATGGCGGAACACATGAGGTTCGCGGTGGCATACTGGCACACCTTCAGGGCTTCCGGTCAGGATCCGTTCGGAGCACCGACATTTGTCAGACCCTGGGTTAAAGCCGACAGTCCTATGGAACAGGCTGAGTACACGGTTCGGGCTGCGTTTGAGTTTGCCCAAAAGCTCGGTGTTTCATTTTACTGCTTTCATGATCGGGACCTGGCGCCGGAAGGGGAGACGTTTGCGGAATCCTGTGCAAATCTGGAGAAAATGGTTGAGAAAGCCAAGCAGCTTCAACAGGATACAGGCATCAAACTGCTCTGGGGAACCGCCAATTTATTCGGTCATCCACGTTATGCGCATGTCGCGGCGACGAATCCTGATGCACATATTTTTGCCCATGCGGCGGCCCAGGTCAAGCATGCCATCGCCGCCACAAAAGAGCTTGGCGGTGTCAATTATGTGTTCTGGGGAGGAAGAGAGGGATATGAGACGCTGTTGAATACCGACATGAAGCGGGAACAGGAACAGATGGCCCGGTTTTTTCACATGGCGGTAGACTATGCCAAACAGATCGGGTTTGACGGGCAGTTCCTGATCGAACCGAAACCAAAAGAACCGACAAAACACCAGTATGATTTTGATGCGGCGACGATTCTCGAATTTCTGCGCGCCTACGATTTGTTCGATCATTTTAAGCTCAACATTGAAGCCAACCATGCAACGCTCGCGGGGCACTCCTTTGAACATGACTTAACAGTCGCATCGATCAACGGAAAATTGGGCAGCATCGATGCCAATGTCGGTGATCCCCTTCTTGGATGGGACACGGATCAGTTCCCAACGGATCCGGCCATGTGCGCTTTGGCTATGTTGGTCGTGCTGAAACAGGGCGGTCTAGGTAAAGGGGGACTCAATTTTGATGCAAAACCCCGCAGGGGATCGTTTGATGAAATCGACCTGTTCTATGCGCATATCAGTGGGATGGACACTTTTGCCCGGGGCCTGCTGGCCGCCCATCAAATTATTGAAGACGGGGTTCTGGATAATTTCATCAAAGAGCGCTATGCCAGTTACACTGACGGAATTGGAAAACAGATAATGGGCGGTCAGGAAACCTTTGAATCCCTGGAACAATATGTTCTGCAAGAAGACGATCCGGCTTTCAAAAGCGGGCGGCAGGAGATGCTGGAAAGTATACTGCATTCATATCTATAGCCGGAATGGCTGGGAAGGAAGGTGGGAAGCTGGGAAAGTGCTAAGGTGAGAAGATAAAAGGATATGAAGGTGGGAGGAAACCAGGAGGCTGAGAAGGTGAGAAGATAGGAAAAAGGTTGAACCATGTCTGAAGACCAACTGTTCATCGGAATTGACAGCGGCACCCAGGGCACAAAAGGCGTTGTTTTCAGCAGGGAAGAAGGCCGGATCCTGGCCGAAGCTTACACTGACCACCAGCTTATCGAAAATATAGGCGGGCGGCGGGAGCAGGAACCCGGCTGGTGGATTGAGGCCTGTTCCACCGTCATCGGCCAATTGCTGAAAAAAAGCAATGTATCCAGGGATATGATTTGCGCTATTGGCGTCTCCGGCCAGCAACACGGAATGGTGCCGCTTGACGTCCGCGGTGAAGTGATCCGACCGGCAAAGTTGTGGTGTGACACGGAGACATCTCCCCAATGTGACCAAATTACCGCACGTATCGGAAGCCCTGAGAAAGTCATCGAATTGATCGGCAATTCGGTTGCCGCGGGATTTACCGCATCGAAAATTCTCTGGGTAAAACAGCACGAACCGCAAAGCTATGACCGACTTGCATTGGTTCTTTTGCCCCACGATTACATCAACTATTGGCTGACGGGGGAGAAGAAAACGGAGTTCGGGGATGCCTCCGGTACAGCCTATTTTGATGTCAAATCCCGCACCTAGTCGGATGCCCTGCTAAATGCCATAGATGATACAGGTAAACTGCAGGATTGTTTACCGGACCTGATTCCCTCGGACGCACCTGTCGGAACCATCCGGTCCGAAATTGCCGAACAGTTTCAGCTAAAATCGGACACACTGGTTTCTTCGGGCGGGGGTGACAATATGATGGCTGCCATCGGCACCGGCAATGTGATCCCCGGTATTGTAACCACCAGCCTGGGCACCTCCGGCACCATCTATTCCTTTAGTCATCAACCGGTTGTCGATCCGAACGGCGAGTTGGCTGCCTTTTGCTCCAGCAGCGGCGGTTGGCTGCCGCTGGTGTGTACGATGAACGTGACGGTTTCCACCGAATTGACCAGGGACTTGCTGGGACTGAGCCTGGCCGATCTTAATCATTTGGCATCCTCTGCACCGCCGGGTGCGGAGGGCATTCTTCTGCTTCCCTATTTTAGTGGAGAAAGAACGCCGGCCCTGCCCAATGCAAAAGCCGTTTTTTTCGGCTTGACCGGCACAAACTATACTGCCTCAAATCTTGCCCGCGCATCCATGGAAGGTGCGACCCTAGGATTGCGCTATGGCCTGGACGTATTAAGACAGCAGGGAATAACCCCAACCGAAATCCGTCTTGTCGGCGGCGGTGCCAGGAGCCCTCTCTGGCGCCAAATGGTTGCTGAAATATTTAACTGCCCGGTGGTCTGTCCGGAGTCTTCAGAAGCCGGTGCGGTGGGGGCCGCCCTGCAGGCGATGTGGTGTTTTATCCGCCAAAAGGAGGGGGATGTTGCAATTAGTGAGCTTACGGATCGGTACATTACGATAGATGAATCAACCCGGGCCGTGCCAGATCCATCAATTGCAGCGCGATACGCAGAGATTTATCAGAAGTACCTGCGGTTAAACGATACGATGAAACCAATGCTTCAGGGATAGAATAAATACCTGAAACCTTTTATTGCCTTCCTTAGACATTCATATCACCGGTCTCACCCTATTAAACGGTGACTTATATAATTCCTGCAGCACAAGGCTGGCGGCACCCCGTGCCCAATCGGTGTCTTCCCATTTTTGGATGACGATTTGTAGGGTCTCGTACATTTCTCGAGATGTGTGGAGTTTGATTGTTTTTCTCATCGGTTCAAACAGGAGGTCTCCTGCCCGAACACCTTCACCTGCGATAATGATCTTTTCAGGATTGAAAATCTGAACCAGACCGGAGATGCCCAGTCCCAATACTTCGCCACCCTTTTTAAATATCTTTCGAAGGCAAGGGTCTCCTTTTTTTGCAGCATCAGTAACCGCTTCAATAGTCAGGGAGGATACTGCCTTACATTGCCACTTTCCTGACTTGCATGCATCTACGGCCGCTTTCAAAATGCGATAATCAGCCACGTAAGCTTCGATGCATCCGAGTTTGCCGCAGCGGCAGGGTGCGCCTCTGGGTCTGATAACCATGTGACCGAATTCGGCACCGATTCCTTTGGATCCCCTGTATATCTGCCCGTTGACGACGATCCCCATGCCGACACCATGCTCGACTGTGACCATTAGAAAGTTATCGACCCCTTTTCCTTCACCAAACCACTGCTGAGCCACTGTGACGGTATTCGCATCGTTTTCGATGAACGTCTGGATGTTAAAGCGGGTCTGGATCAAATTTCGGAGGGTCGTGTTGCCTTTCCGGTAAAGGGGCGACCAATAGGTAATCCCATTTTCACCGCCGACAAATCCGGGGATACCTATGCCGATTCCCGATATTTTTTTCATA
>JAFDDW010000080.1 GCA_019310665.1 Deltaproteobacteria bacterium | reverse complement strand
CGGTCGAGCACCGGTGAGGCAGAATTACTGCGGGAGCCCTGCTGCATTTCGGCACAGCCGGCAAAGAGGATTAAGGCCAGCATCGAAACAATAATAACTTTAGTAAACTTCATTCTCATTTTCCTTTCTATAGATAGGGTTGAATTAATTGAGGTCCAAAGGTATGCATCATTGAAGTTTTGTAAATACGATTTTTCTTCTTTTTAGTTTCAGATAGGAGGAATTAAAAGGTTTCAGGTTTCACGTCCTAAATTAATGATTTCCATTCGATTGTTGCTTGCCGGGTGTTTGGCAGAAGGCCCCTCGGTCAGCACCACCATATTTCCGGAAACTTTCTGGTCCTGCAGCCACTTCCGGGCCCAGAATTTCCAGTTTTCCGGATGATCGGGTTCATGAACCGGACATACGCCGTAGGAAAACATGAGATCCTGACAGGTTTTTTCCAGGGAACTTACAGCGGTAATCCAGACCGGAAGTTTGAAGCGGCAGATACTCCTTGCCGTGGCCCCGCTGCGGGTGGGGACAATTACGGTGGCCGGGGTTATTTGATTTAAGGTGTTCTCGACACTGGAGGCAATCAAATCTTCTATCTTGATTTCCTCGTCATCCCTGCGGGTTGGGAGTACTTGCGGAATGGAATAGATGGCACGATGCGGTTCTATGGCGGCCGCGATCCCGGCCAACATGGCGACGGCTTCCAATGGATACCGGCCCATCGCAGATTCGCCGGAAAGCATCACGCAGTCCGTGCCGTCCAGAATGGCATTGGCCACATCGGTGGCTTCGGCCCGGGTCGGGCGGCGGTTGGTGGTCATGGATTCCAGCATCTGGGTGGCGGTAATCACCGGCTTACCCATTATGTTGGCCTGACGCATGAGATTTTTTTGAGCCACTGCCATTTGTTCGATGGGTATTTCGACCCCCAGATCACCGCGGGCGATCATGATGCCGTCGGCGGCCTGCAGAATGTCCGTTAAATGCGTGCGGGCTCCGGCGCGTTCGATTTTGGCGATAATGAAGGGATCATGATGTCCCAGCCGGTTTGCGGCTTGCCGCACGGCCTCAATGTCGGCTCCGGTTTCGACAAAAGACTGACCAACGGCATCCACGCCGTTTTCCAACGCGCGCGAATTTAAGGCAATCGTGGTCGTGATCCGTGAAGGCGCTGATACCCAGATCGATTCCGGGCAAATTCAGTCCTTTACGGGAGCGCAGCTCCCCACCGACAACTACGGTGCAGTAGACATCGTTCCCGTCTACCTGATTGACGTCCAATTCCAGGTAACCATCGTTTAAAAATAGTTTGTCCCCCGATTTTACTGCCCGGGGTAATTGCGGAAAGCTGACCGAAACACGATTGGCGTCACCGACAATTTCTTCAGTGGTCAACGTGAATGAATCCCCGGACGTCAATTCAATGGGTTCGCCAGCAATTTCTCCGATTCGCATTTTGGGCCCGGGAAGATCAGCCATAATCGCGACCCGTCTTCCAGTGGCTTTTGACGCCGCCCTGATTTTGGCGATGGTTTTTTTGTGACTGGTAAAATCACCGTGGGAAAAGTTCAAACGTGCCACATTCATGCCGGCCAGGATCATTTTTTTCAGCATCTCCGGCGAATCGGACGCCGGCCCGATGGTGCAAACCAGTTTGGTTTTGTTGGCGGGGAAGGGCATATCGAAAATCCTCGTTGTGAGATTTTATAGATCAGACAACTGAATGCGGAATGAGGGATGTCTTATTTTCCGCATTCCGCATTCCCACTTCCGCATTCAACTACCTCTGTCTTCTATTATTAGTTTAAATCTAAGTACTCCAGGATACCCCTATCGAATTTTTCGCTAAAGGCTTTGTCGACCTTTTGGATCGGGTTGGCACCGAGAAATTTGAGTAGATTATCCAGCTCGGCCTGTCTATCCCCGGCATCGGATATACTTTTTAAATTGACGATATCATCTTCGATGTCAAAATACTTCAGTTTGTCAACCAGGGGCAACTGCCAGAACAGCAGAAATCCCCGGTCCGGAAAATCGACATCCAACAGCCGGTAGCAATACTGCATAAAAGCCTTTTCCAGGTTATGACGGATGGCGATAATTTTTTGTTTTTCATCCTCCAGGCTTTTCCGGTCGCACGGCTTTCCGAATACTTCGAAGTACATTTTTATTTTGGGCTCGGTGCCCGACGGCCGTACCGTGACTTTTATGCCCGTCGTATCCCTTGTGTTGCCAAGGTTATAAATCAACATGTTGCGGGCCGATGTATCGGTTTTTGAAAGATGGGGCTGCGGTTCTCCCTGCAGGCGATCCAATTTTTCTTTAACGACAAACTTGTCAAGTGATTCCATCTGAGTGTCTCTCAGATGATCCATGATGTGAGCAATCTGTTCCATACCTTTGGCGCCCAGCAAGCGGATTTCGG
Organism: Deltaproteobacteria bacterium; assembly: GCA_019310665.1. Lineage (GTDB taxonomy): Bacteria > Desulfobacterota > Desulfobacteria > Desulfobacterales > JAFDCJ01 > JAFDCJ01. The sequence continues at coordinate 6,033 of JAFDDW010000080.1, read as the reverse complement.
TCAAATAATTGTGGCAGTAACCGTATGATGCGTAGATGTCGTTGAGGTCATCCAGCAGGGTTTTTCGCTGCTTTTTCAATTCGGCGGCATGTTCGGATAGCCAGATGGCGGCACAGGCTGCATCTTTATCGCGAGCGTAATTGCCGGTCAGATAGCCGTGGCTTTCCTCGGCCCCAAAAATAAAATCATCGATTTTGCCGTCTTTTTCAATCCGGTTCATGACATCGGCAATGTATTTGAAGCCGACCAGAAGATCCCCAATGGTATGGACACCTTTTCCCTCGGCGATTTTCTGCATCAACGAGGTGGTGACATCCGTTTTGATGATGGTGCTGTTCCGGTTCAGGCGCCCCAGGGATGCGTATTTTGAAATTGCATAGTTGGTTAGAATGATTCCTATTTCATTGCCGGTTAGAAACTGCCAGGAATCGTTATGTTTTAACATAAGGCCGATTCGGTCCGCGTCCGGATCGGAGCTGATCAAAATATCGGCATCGATTTTTTCGGCAAAGGGCAGCGAACCGGCAAAGGACTCGATCACTTCAGGGTTCGGGATGTTAAATGTTACATTCTCAAACGCACCACTTAAATTTGATGTTTCAGGATCAAGGGTGACATCGAAGCCCAGCATTTTTAGGATCGGATAGACAGATGTGAGACCGGTGCCGTGGAGCGGAGAATATACAATTTTGATATCACGCTCATCCGACAAAGACACCGGACAGACGGCACTATGATAGGCGTTATCGACCTCTTGGCCGACAAATTCAATTAAACCTTTGGCTGTGGCCTCATCGAAATCCATCATTTTTATTTCGTTGATGTTTCCGCTTACCTCGTCGACCAGGGTTTGATCTTCGGGGGGGATTAATTGTCCGCCGAACTGGTCATATACCTTTTTGCCGTTGTCGGTGGGCAGGTTGTGACTGGCACTGAACATATCGCCTGAGATCGCATTCAGATGGCGAATGGCATAGGATAGCTCCGGTGTGCTGCGCGCATTTTCGAACATGTAAATTTTAATGTCATTGGCGGCATACACTTCTGCGGCTGCCTTTGTCAGCCGCAGACCGTCGAGGTCCATTACGGGGTTGGCAAGCGTGTCATCGTATATTCCTTTTTGGGTGTATTTTCTGACATCAAAGGTCAGTACCACCCCCCGTTGTTGGGCCTCCGCTCCATATTGTCGTATCAGATACTGGGAATGTCCCTGGGCCGAAGCCTGGATGGTCCAGGTGTTGATGCGGTTGGGACCGACACCGACCAGCCCTCTACGGCCACCGGTGCCGAAAGGGATCACCTGATAAAAGGAATCCAGTAAAAAGTTCCAATTTTCTGTTTCAATTAAATGCGCAATTTGAGGGACATAGTCGCTAAAAGAATCATCGGTTAACCAGGTCTTAAGCCATTTCAGGGCCGAATCGACATATTTCTGGGATACCTTTAAACTTTCGAAGCCATTTTCTGCTTTTTTAAGCAGAACATCCACATTCCTCATTTAATACCTCTTCTTTATTAGAGCCTTAGTTGTGAATTCTTTGCATTTTATGAAAAAACTTTTTTGGTTCGGCTTGTCCGGGTTAGGCTGTAATGTAGTTACGAATCTTCCGTCGTCAACCAGGTATATTGATACGGTTTCAGGGTCAATGATTTTGAATCGATACTTTCGGCGGTAAATAAATCCGTCATCCGGTCGGAAGTCTCTTCTCCCGTCAACGACACGGTGGTTTCAGCGGAAGAAATATTTGTCAAGGCATAGATGATTTGATCCTCACAATAGCGTTTGATGGCAAACACTTTGGGATCTATTTCAAGTATTTCAAAACCGGCATTGGGATGAAATGCTTTCTGGGCCCTGCGCACCTTCATCAGGTTTAAGTAGGGATAAAAAACCCGGGAGCGAAATGAGGCGGGATCATTTAATTCGGCTACCAGGGTGTCTACCTGAAGCTTTTCCCGGTTGATGGTTCGGGCCCTTCCGGTCTGTTTAACCCCTGCGGTCCAGTTCCGTGATCCCAGAAGGCTGTGGATATAGGTGGCCGGGACCCCCGGCAAGGCATATTGGATGGCCTGGGCCGCCAAAAATTTACCGGCATTGTCGGAGTCCTTAGAGGCTAAAATAGCATCAACATAGGTGATGTTTAATTCATACGGACTGTCGGAACCATCCGGATTGCGCTTGTAGGAAACCTGGCCCTCGTTGGCTTTGACAACCTCAATCAGTGCATCCAATTCCCTGGGCGGCAAAATACCTTCGAGGGGACGAACCCCGATACCGTCGTGGGAGGCGGCAAAATTAAAAAAGGTGTTGTTGGGAGATTCTAAATGCAATCCCCGGGCCCAATCGGTGAGAACCTTACAATTTTCGTTGACGAATGAATAAAAAAGCAACGGCGGAAGCGTGAAATTGTATACCATTTGGGCTTCGTCGCGGCCGTTGCCGAAATAGCTGACATTTTCATCATGGGGGACATTGGTTTCGGTTGTAATCATGACATCCGGCGCGACAATATCCAAAATGGCGCGAAACAGCTTTACCATGGCATGGGTCTGTTCCAGATGAATACAGGTGGTGCCGATTTCCTTCCATAGATAGGCGATGGCATCCTGCCTCAGAATCATGGCGCCGTTTTGGACATAAAATAAAACCACTTCCACCATCCTGGCAAGTACATCCAGGCTCTTAAAATTAAAATCTATTTGATCGGCGCTGAAGGTGGTCCAGAGATAAACACTTTGGCCGTCCTGTTTTTTATATTCGGATAAAAGCGGCAAAGACCGCGGGCGGGTAACCATGGATAAATCCGTGGCCGGATCCACATCGATGGCAAAATCTTCATATCCGGGCTTACCTGCCAGGTAGTCCGCAAACCACTGGCTTTGGGAGGAAAAGTGATTGACCACATAATCAAACATGAGCTCGAAATCATTGCCGATGGCTTTCACATCCTCCCAGGCTCCCAGTTCGGGATCAATGGCAAAAAAATCCATGACGGAAAATCCGTCGTCAGATGAATAGGGGAAAAAGGGTAAAAAATGAATGGTCGATATGGCGTCTTTCAAATAACTGCCGGCAAATTCATGCAGTGTTGCGATAGGGGCCTGGCCCTCCTTTTTCAAAGAGTCGCCGTAAGTGATTAAAACGATATCTTCCTGGGAGAAAAATCCCTTTTTTGCTTTGGGGATGGTCGGAAATTTTTCTATTATCGGAGCCAGACGCTCCAGAGCCAGCTTTCCGGTTTCTTCACCATATATTTGATTGAGCAAATGTTTAACGGAATCCATGCCGTAAACCCTCCGGGTTTCGTTATTGGTTATTAGTTATTATATCAACCCCCGTTGCACCAGCAGGGCGCGCAGTCCCCGGTGAAGGACCCCGTAAGAAAAATATTCCAGGCCCAGCTCATAATTGTAGTCGACCATCTGCTGCCGAAACTGCTGATTGTCCAAGGCCACCTTTGTTTTTTCCACCGCCGCCTGGGTGACGTAGCCATCGATTTCAATGACTGAGAACCCTTTGGGTTTGATGTCTTTAGTATAAATAGAGTAGGCGTTGACCACCACGGGCTTTTTAAAATAGATGGCTTCCAGAAAAGCATTGCCGAAGCCCTCAAAAGTGGAAGGGTAGGTGACAAGATCCGCGAAAGGGTAGATGTCTTCCAGGGTGTATATTTTCCGGCCGTCTGCGGTCATTCCTCTTTTTTCGTTGATAATTTCACAAACAAAGATGGTCTCCACATTCATCAGTTTAGAATATTCCCTCAGCCGTTGCTCGTAGTCATGACCCTCATCACCGGATGCATGCGATATTACCAGCTTGGCTTTGCGACCCAGTCTGTTGACCAGTTCGATGGCATGTTCAATTCCTTTGCGCTGCACCACGCGCGTCGGCTGCAGCACTAAAAGCTCATCGTCTGCGATCCCCAGCGCCTGGCGCACATCCGAGCTATAATCATCCGGCGGCGGCGGGGGATTTTCGAAATCCATCACATTGTATGCGATATAAGCGGAAACACCGGTTCGCAGGCTGAGCTGGGCATCGGCCACTGAATTGATGACCACATGCGTAATAGACGGCAAAACAGGGGGAAACGCCATTCTCAGATAATCCTGAATAGCGTTTATCATAAAGCGGTCCCGTTCCCAGTAAAAGTCGTGGTGATGGGCAATGGTTTGAATGTTGGTTTCGGCAATAAACTCGGTGATTGCAATACCCAGCGGAATATTCAACGGGATGGTCAGTGCGTTTTCAGGAATGATTAAATCAATATTAAATTTTTCAACAAATTCATATAAATGATCCTTTAATTTTATCGCCAGCTGGTAGATTTTTTTGGAAACCGACCGGTCTCGGGCGGTAATCCCAAAAGAATTGTTGTAAACATCCTTGATATCCGGGTGGGTAAAATGGGCTTCCGGGACCAGGTAAGATCTCTCCGGCGGCCGATCCAGTTCGCCGGCGAAGTAAAACGTTTTCACCCCCTCCGACTCGAAGACTTCCGCCCATTTTTCGGTTTCCAAAGATACACCGTCTGTGCCGGCGAACCGGACTGATATGAAACCGACATTTTTAATTTCTTTGCGGGGTTTGAGCTTGGGCATCTTTCCACTCCTCAATCTCTAAAATAGATTAAACTCTATAAAATCAGTTGAATAGATAAATCCACAATCCGAAATCCAAAATCCGAAATCGGCTACGCTTTGCCGGCACTTCCCAGAACATTCTCATTCTTATGTTTCACCATTTTAATGAGTTCTTCTCGCGCCGGTCCGAGGTATTTGCGCGGATCAAACTCGGATGGATTTTCCGCGAATATCTTTCGAATTACCGCTGTCATCGCCAGGCGGCCGTCGCTGTCAATGTTGACTTTACATACGGCGGAACCGGCGGCCCTTCTGAGTTGTGCTTCAGGATTGCCGACGGCATTGTCCATTTTGCCGCCATACCGGTTGATCATCTCAACATATTCGGGGACTACCGTCGAGGCGCCGTGTAAGACGATTGGGAAACCAGGTGTTCTTTTGGCTATTTCTTCAAGGATGTCAAAACGCAGGGCAGGGACTTCTTCGCCGGGTTTGACTTTAAACTTATAGGCACCGTGCGAGGTGCCGATGGATATGGCCAGACTGTCGACACCGGTTTTTTCCAGGAATTCTTCGACTTCCTCCGGTTTGGTGTAATGGGATACTTCGTGAGATACTTCATCTTCAACTCCGGCAAGAACGCCCAACTCTCCCTCTACCGTCACATCTCTTTCGTGGGCATAATCAACCACCTGTTTGGTGCGTTTAGCGTTTTCTTCAAACGGATGATGGGAGCCGTCCAGCATGACCGATGAAAACCCGCTGTCAATGCATGATCTGGCAAGTTCAAAGCTGTCGCCGTGATCCAGGTGAAGCGCAATCGGTATATCAGCGCCATGCTCCTTTGCCATTTGGACCGCCCCCATGGCCATATATTTTAAAAACGTCTGATCGGCATATTGGCGGGCACTTCCTGAAACCTGCAGAATCACCGGGGAACGGGATTCCACGCAACCCAGGACGATGCCTTGGAGCTGTTCCATGTTGTTAAAATTGTAGGCCGGGACGGCGTATTTACCGTCCATGGCCTTTTTAAACATCTCGCGGGTGTTAACCAATCCAAGGTCTGTGTAATGGGTGGTTGAACTCATGATATTCTCCTATACATAAAAAAACTATGCCATTTTGTTTACGATCAATTGGTGCGAAGCACCTAACTTGTTTATTACTTCAATGGTTTATAAAAGGCAAGCAACTGTTCAAAGGTTCAGGGTTCACCGTTCAGGGTTGACGGTTTTAAACGCTTGACGGCAATAACTTTTCAACCTCTCGTATGAAACTACATTAAAAGCGAACCGCAGAACCGCAGAATATCGAATATCGAATGTCGAAGGGTGGTTTCGCTTCGCTCAGTCTTTTTTAAAATGGACAGAATTCATTTATTCGACGTTCGATGTTGGACGTTCGATGTTCGATGTTCATTAGTTTCTTCTTCGATTTGACTGGACG
>JAFDDW010000079.1 GCA_019310665.1 Deltaproteobacteria bacterium | reverse complement strand
AAAAAAAAAAACCCTGTCGTTAGACCCTGTCGTCAGACCCTGAGGTCCTCGAAGGGAGGCTCTCGACGGGCAGAATACCTTATTCGATGCTTACAGTCCGCCTCTGGTGGGTTGGACGTTCAATGTTCTTTGCTCTCTGCCCTATGCGCCATGCGTTCCAATCCCCAATCCAAAATCCCAAATCCAACTACCGATCAATATCCGGCATTATGTAGTCCCAGGAACCAATAATAGCAATCAAATCGGCAATGGATCCACCGACGGCCATCAGCGGCATCACCTGGATATTGGCAAAGCCGGGACCCCGAATGCGGGTCCTATAGGAGTACCCCCGCCCGTCGCTGACCACGTAATAGCCCTGTTCTCCCCGGGGGATCTCACAGACGGCATAAGCCTCACCACGGGGGATCTTGGGCCCCCGGGTCACATTGACAAAGTGATGGATCAGGCTTTCGATATCCTTGAGCATATCCTTGCGCTGGGGAATCACATACCGGTAATCATCGGTGACATACCGCCCGGCAGGCATGTTGGTTGATGCCTGCTCGATAATTTTTATGCTCTGACGCATTTCCTCAACCCGCACCAGATACCGGGCATAGCAATCTCCATCGGGGTGTGTGGGAACCTCAAAGTCAAAGTTTTCATAACCCGAATACGGAAAGGCCTTGCGCAGGTCCCATTGCAGGCCGCAGGCCCGCAAATTGGGCCCCGAGACGCCCCAATCCATGGCATCTTCCAGGCTAAGCCGGCCAACGCCCCGGGTCCGGGCTTTAAAAATGGGGTTTTTGCGGATTAAGGCTTCATATTCGTCAAGACGCCGGGGAAAAATTTTGATGAAATTATCCACCGCCTCTTTCCAGCCCTGCGGCAGGTCGGCGGCCAAACCACCCAGCCGGAACCAGGAAGGATGCAGCCGGCCGCCGGTAATCAGTTCCACGATGTCGAGCAGCATCTCCCGTTCGCGAAAAGTATAGAAATTGGGTGTCATGGCCCCCACATCATGGGCATAGGTGGCAAACCACACCAGATGGTTACTCAGCCGGAACAATTCGCTGAGCATCACCCGGATAACCTGGGCGCGCTCGGGAACGGTGATGTCGGCCAGGGATTCCACCGCCATGACATAGGGAAGGTTGTTGGCGGCACCGGCCAGGTAGTCGATTCGATCCGTGTAAGGGATAAACTGATTCCAGGTCTGGCGCTCGGCGATTTTTTCCGCCGCCCGGTGGTGATAGCCGATGTCCATGTCCATGGAGGTGATCTCTTCCCCATCGAGGGTCACAATATAGCGCATCAAACCATGGACACTGACATGGTGAGGCCCCATGTTTAGAATCAGCTGATAGTCTTTTTCATCTTTTTTAACGTAGAGGCCGGCATCCAGGGGCTGTAGCCTTTGGGCATCTGCCCGGGTGTATGGCGGCATCTCGGTGGCCCGTCCCGGATAGCTCTTTCTCAACGGGTGCCCCTCCCAGTCATGGGGCATGATCAGCCGCTGCAGGTTGGGATGCCCTTCAAATCGCACCCCGAACAGGTCAAACACTTCCCGTTCATACCAGTTGGCCGAGGGCCAGATATCGCTGACACTCTGACTGACCGGTTGGCGGCCGCGCAATGGAACTTTCAGCCGCAGCCGCCCGGCAGGCTCAAAGGACAAGAGATGGTAGACCAGCGTAAAATCGGTGTCGTCAACCGGGTTCTGCCGGGCAGATTCATCGATGGCAGTAAGATCATCCAGACGTTGATAGCGCGGCGTTGCTTCTGATTTGAGAAACTGTAAAACCTCCCTGATGCGATTTTCCGCCACCCGCAGGGTGGGCATGTCGGAGGTAGATGGCGACAGTTGGACGGCACCGGCAAAGCGTTGTTCCAGACTTTGGGCCAGGGTTTGGTCTTTTTCGGTGAGTTCTATTTGCCGGGCGGCAGGGGCCCACATCAGATTCGAGCGGCTGTCCCGGAATTCGGTCGGCACCGCCGATGTCCCCCGGATAACCGCACCCTCCATTCCCGGTCCGCGTGGATCACGCGATTTGGTTTGGCCGTCGACCAGAATCGGCCCCTGGCTGCCCTGGGTACCCCCCTTGAGGCCGAAAATGGAGCGGGTGGGCTTTTCAGATCCTATTTTTTCCTGCAGTGTGACCAGACCGTGCAATACCGCTTCCGGGCGCGGGGGACACCCCGGGATATAGACATCCACCGGCAAAATCTGATCCACCCCCTGAACCACGCTGTAGACATCGTACATACCGCCGCAGTTGGAACAGGACCCCATTGAAATTACCCATTTGGGTTCGGCCATCTGCTCGTAAAGTCTTAAGACAACCGGGGCAATTTTTTTAAAGACGGTCCCCGCCACTATCAATAAATCAGCCTGCCGGGGCGAAGCACGCAGAACCTCGGCGCCGAACCGCGCCATATCATAACGGGAGGTAAAAGCGGCCGCTTCTTCTACAAAACAACAGGAAAGCCCGAAAAACATGGGCCACAGGCTATACTTGCGGGACCAGTTGATCAGGATGTCCGCGTTGTTCAGGAGTCGCTGGTCTAATTTTTTTTGCCCGTCGGCCCCCACTCAAGCCCTCCTTTTACCCATACATAAACAAGCCCAAGAATTAACACCGTAATGAAAAATGATATCTGCAGCCAGCCTGCCCAGCCCAATTGCTCCCAGGCAATGGCCCACGAGAAAATATAGGCCCCCTCGACATCAAAAAGCAGAAAGAAAATGGCCACCAGGTAGAAAGGAACCGGATATCGCAGTCGCGCACTTCCGGTGGGTATAATACCGCTTTCATAAGGGCGCGATTTTTCGACACCGGGTTTTTTTTCCCCGATCCAGGAGGCAATAAACAAAAGCAGCGCAATTAACGCCACGATCAAAATACCAAAAATCACCAGGCTGAAAATACCGGGTTCCCAGGGAGATAATACACCATCATTGACAACAACCTGCATGGCCCCCTCCGTCAAGATCTTATCCTGGACTAAGGAAAACAGGGAAAGAAATAAGAAATGAAGAGAAATTTATGCAGCAATATCGTTATTTATGCAAGTATAAAATGGCGCAATCGATGATTTTTTTGGTAAAAATCACTATCATTTAAGATAGTTCGTTGAAATTGGGGCTTTATCCGGGTTTAGATCCCGGCCGGTGTGATTTTAAATGATCAAAGCAGTTTTGGCCATGAGCAGCTATCTTACATCGAAGGATGAGCTAAATCCGCTATTCACAACTCAAGCGGATATAATGCCTTTTAAGGCAGATTTTAAATTTAAATTGACACTCATCCATATCAGATGCACTATAAATGGATGGAACTGGAATCCAATTGTTTATCATAATATAGCGGTTGTCATGTTTGTAATAATTTCAAACGAATACACATTATATTTTCTCCTGTTGGGAAATCTGGCAAACGGGACATATTTATGACAACCGCTATAACCGGAGAAATTTTCGACATAAAAAAATACGCCATCCACGATGGTCCGGGCATCCGGACCACCGTTTTTTTTAAGGGCTGCCCCCTTTCATGCTGGTGGTGCCACAATCCCGAAAGCCTGAGTATGACAACCCATCGCCTCTACCGCCCGGAGCGCTGCATCGGCTGCCGAGAGTGCGTGACGGCCTGTCCCAACGATGCGATCCTGGAATTCGAAGGCAAATTACAATGGACGGCCGCCGATTGCCGGTATTGTGAAACCTGCGCCCACGTTTGCCCGGCTGAGGCGGTGGAATTTATCGGCCGGACCATGACGCTGGATGAGGTCGTCGCCGAAATCACCAAGGACACCTTGTTTTATGACCAATCCAGCGGAGGCGTGACCATTTCCGGCGGCGAGCCCCTGATGCAGCCGATTTTCTTGATGCAACTGCTGGATGCCTGTGGTCAGCTGAGGATCCACCGCACCCTTGACACTTCGGGACATGCCGATACGCAAACAGTTCTAAAAATAGCCGCTCGCACGGATCTATTTCTTTACGATTTAAAACATATGGACCCTGAAAAACACTACCGCTACACAGGTGTGTCCAACGAAACCATTCTGACCAACCTTCAGCAGTTGAGCCGACAGGGCGCCAGGATCATTATCCGCTTTCCGGTGATACCCGGTATTAACACGGATAAGGAAAATATCGATCGCACGGGTGCTTTGGCATCGTCCCTGCCCGGCGTTATCGGAATAAATATATTACCGTATCACGGCACAGCGGAGGCCAAATACAGAAATCTCGGGCTAAAAAATCATGCGACCGATATTGAGCGTCCTTCCGGGGATGTCATCGCATCCATTGCCCGTCAATTGGAAAGCTACGATTTAGAGGTCAAAATAGGAGGATAGACAGTGACTCCCAGAGTTGCGAAACTTCGCCAAGAAAGCTTTGAGGCCCTTCCCAGTATTTCGATCGAACGTGCTGTTTTGGTGACTCAGTTCTACAAAAATAACTATGGAAAGTATTCGATCCCCGTCCTGCGGGCGTTGAATTTCAAAAATATTTGCGAAAAGAAAACCATCTACGTCGGCAAAAATGAACTGATTGTGGGGGAGCGCGGCCCTTATCCCAAAGCGGTTTCGACCTTCCCGGAATTGACATGTCACACGGTGGATGATCTGCAAATTTTAAATTCCAGGGCGATGACCCGCTATGCGGTGTCTGACGAAGACATTGAGATTTATAAAAAAGAGATCATTCCTTACTGGCAGGGCCGCACCCTGCGCGAAAGGGTATTCAGCCAGGTCCCACAAGAGTGGCAGGCGGCCTATGCCGCCGGTATGTTCACCGAATTTATGGAGCAACGCGCTCCCGGGCATACAGCCCTGGATGGGATCATCTATGAAAAAGGCATGCTGGATTTCAAAGCCGAAATTGCCGAGAGCATCGCCCGGCTTGACTATCTGAATGATCCGCAGGCGGCCGACAAAGGCGAAGAGCTGGCGGCCATGGATATTTCCTGTGATGCGATCATTATTTTTGCCGAGCGCCATGCTGAGCTGGCTGACAAAATGGCCCAAAAAGAAACAGACTCCGCCAGAAAAGCTGAGCTGGCACAGATTGCGTTAACTTGCCGGCGGGTGCCGGCGCAGGCGCCGCGAAATTTTCAGGAAGCCTTGCAAATGTACTGGTTTGTGCACCTCGGCACCATCACCGAATTAAACGGGTGGGATGCGATGAGCCCGGGCCACCTGGATCAGCACCTGTACCCCTTCTATCAAAAGGGCCTGGCAGACGGAAATCTGGACCGCAAAAAAGCCAACGAACTCCTGGCGTGTTTCTGGATCAAGGTCAACAACCAGCCGGCGCCTCCCAAGATCGGTGTCACCGCTCTAGAAAGCGGTACTTACAATGATTTTACCAACATCAACATCGGCGGACTGCTGCAGGACGGATCGGACGGCGTCAATGAGGTATCCTACATCATGCTGGAAGTCATGGACGAAATCCATCTGCTCCAGCCCCAGGCCAACGTCCAGATCAGCCATAAAACACCCGACCGCTTTCTGAAGGAAGCCTGTCGTGTGATTCGTAAAGGATACGGATACCCATCGGTGTTTAACACCGATGAAGTCATCATGGAACAAATGCGCACCGGCAAAACCATAGAAGATGCCCGGCAGGGCGGATGCAGCGGTTGTATCGAAACCGGCAGTTTTGGAAAAGAGGCTTACATATTAACCGGCTATCTCAATGTCCCTAAAATCCTGGAACTGGCCCTCAACAACGGCAGGGACCCCATCACCCGGCAACAGATCGGTCCGCAGACCGGAGAACCAACAAAGTTTGACAATTTCGATGACCTTTACGCTGCTTTTAATCGTCAACTCCAATATATTACCGATCTGAAAATTCGGGTGAATAATTACATTGAGCGCATGTATGCGAACTATGCCCCGGCCCCGTTCCTGTCGGTTGTCATCAGCGATTGCATTGCCAACGGCCAAGATTACTACAACGGAGGTCCACGCTACAACACCAACTACATTCAGTGCTGCGGAATCGGCACCGTTACCGACAGCCTGTCCGCCATTAAAAAGCACGTATTCGAAGAAAAAAGTCTTCCTATGGGGCAATTGCTGTCAGCGCTAAAAAATAATTTTAAGGGACAGGAGCCCATGCGCCTGCGTCTCATTAACAAGACCCCTTTTTATGGAAACGATGATGATTACGCGGATACGATAATGCAGCGGGTTTACAATTCTTTGTTCGCGGTCATTGACGGTAAACCGAATACAAAAAACTCCTCTTATCATCTAAACATGCTATCCACCACCTGTCATATCTACTTTGGGAAAAAACTGGATGCTTCGGCCAACGGCCGCCTGGCCACCCTGCCGATCTCCGACGGCACGTCACCTTCTCAAGGGGCGGACCGCAACGGCCCGACGGCCGTTATCAAGTCTCTGGGAAAAATGGACCAGATCAAATCCGGTGGTACCCTCCTGAACCAGAGATTCTTACCCGATGTACTCGATGGGGAAGAGGGTATCGAAAATCTATCCCATCTCATCCGCACCTATTTCAAGCTCAACGGCCATCATATCCAATTTAATATCGTTGATTCACAAACCCTGCGAAAAGCTCAGAACGCACCCGATGAGTACCGGGACCTGCTTGTCAGGGTCGCCGGTTACAGTGATTATTTCATCGATCTGGATGAATACCATCAGGAAGAAATCATCGCCCGCACCGAACAGGGATCCTTTTAAAACTTCCTCTAAAGTTTTTCCAATAGGTAACGATATAACTAATAACAGTGTGCGGGTTGTCATGCTGTTATCCCAATGCTCTGGGGGTGATTCCTTGCGAATCACCCTCATCATTGCTTTAGCCTTAACCCTCTTTACGTCAGCCCCTTAAAATCGATTAAAGGCCTCCCAAAAATCTGAAGATTTAATGCAATGTACGTATCACCTGCCTGGCGAATAAAAATTACGGCTGCCATAAATACGATTGGGAAAAAAATTTCATAATAATTGTGGCATACATTTCATAGACTGGAGATATAGTCGCATTTATTTTGTGTTATAAAATTCTATAAGCTATTGTAATTATGTAAAAATTTTATCTAATCAGCAAATAGGCACACTTTGTGCTGTCGACCAAGGTAACCGGACGCAATCCGGTCTGTATTTATGCCGGGCCGGTGAAATCAAACCGCCTGTTTTTTTAATTGATTTCGCACGCAACCCTAGGGAAGGTGTCAGATGGAGTCCAAGCCGGACCAAAGAGACTTTGCGCGTTTCCGCCACGAAGCCTCGATCATGTTCGAAAATTACCCCTCTAGTAGGTATTATGAAGGCATGATGTTTAATTACAGTCGAGGAGGCATGTATTTTGAATCGGATTATGCACCGAAAGTTGGCGCTGAAATTTTTATAGGGGTTGAAAATTCCCCCCATACCGCCGGCCATGACGTCTACCGTGCAAAAGTGATATGGAGAAAACAATTGGCTGACAGACAGTCATTCTTTTTCTATGG
>JAFDDW010000078.1 GCA_019310665.1 Deltaproteobacteria bacterium | reverse complement strand
GCTTCGGTATGCCGCTGGTGTAGATAGCTAACGGAAGGCCGCTCCAGTTTGCCAAAAACCTTCATTGAATCGATGCTAATAATGTCGGCCCGGATCTCCGGCGTCACCTTGGGCTGCGTTTTAATCCCGAAAACTGCGGGGCTGCTCATAATAATCGCTGCCATGGCAACCGCAGTTAAAATACCGGTCCAGCGCAACAGAGTTCTTCCCTTCTCCATGGTTTATATCCTTACCTCTTTCGAAAATTGAATTAACTGGATCTATGCATTTCCCGTTTAATATGTTTCTCTTTATTTAGGAGATCTTGAATCGTCGTGCCGTCATAGATTTCAAATATGGCATCGTTGACCTGATTCCACATTGGGGCGAAGGCACAATTGCCGCAAAACGGACAGTTGGTGCTGGACACACAGGCTGCACAGGGGGTGGAACTATCAGGTTTGTCCATAAACCTGATCACGTCCCCCACACTGATCTTATCCGGGGACCGTGTCAGAAAATAGCCACCATAGAAACCCCGTTTGGATTCCACCAGACCGCTGCCTTTCAACTGGCCCAGGATAACCTCCAGAAACCGCAGCGGGATGGCTTGAATCTCGGCAATTTCAGAAATCTTTTTGGGACCTTGGCCCCGGTGCTTGGCCAGCTCAAAAATGGCCCGCAGGGCATATTGATTCTTTTTGGGTGTAATCGGCATAAGGGGTAATCCCGTCTATTTTAGTCAAGAAACTTCTTGACTGATTTGGTCGAGAAAGCTGTTAACTTTTTTGTCAAGAAAATGGCCAATTGTCAATGGTTTTCTGAAGAAATCGCTGTATTTTTTTTAACAATATAATTAAGGTGTTAGGTGAATTTTAACGGATAAAATTTCATACTAAAAAGGTAGGAAATTGGACTCCGGGGGCTTGTTTCTGGTCGCGGGTTACGAGTTACGGGTTACGAGTTACGGGTTACGGGTTGCGAGTTGCGGGTTGCGGGTTGCGGGTTGCGGGTTACGGGTCTTTCGATTTTGGATTTGTGCCCGCCCTGGCCTCCGGCTCGTTGATCCTACGCCTCGGAGAGCGCGACGGCCTCAATTAAATGGCATCAAAGCGGAACGCCTGAGGAGTTGCAGCCATTATAGACGATCCTAATAAAACAGGTCTGGGCCAGGGATTTGGAATTTCGGATTGGAAAAAGATGGACTGAGAGTTGCGGGCTTTAACGGATTGAAGAATTACGAATGACGAAGGAATGTATTCGGATTGTCGTGAGCTTCCCTTCGAGGGCCTCAGGATCTAACGACTGTGTCGAACGGTCTATTTTATAAAAAAGACTGAGCGAAGCGAAACCACCCTTCGGCATTCTGCGGTTCGATATTCGATATTCTGCGGTTCGCTTGTTTTAAAATAGATAAAGCGGAGCGTCATCAAAATTCGATCCGCCTTGTATGGCGGATTCGATGTTCGACGTTCAATCTTTTTACTGTTCCGGGCAGGCGGAGTTTCATATAAGGTGGGCCTTTAAATCCGAAATTCCAAACCCAAATCCCAAATCGGATAGATCCCAGATCCCAGATCCCAAATCAAGAATCTCTTTCATTAGATCCAGGAAAAAAGGCAGCGTTCTTATTTGAACACTGCCTTTAATGAATTCAAGGTTGCTTATTATGAAACCCGTATAACTAATGGATGGATACCTGAAAAGCCCCCTCCATGGGATCCTTGAACGGAATGGAAACTTTGAGAACACCATCCTCATAGTTTGCATAAGCTTCCTTAGCATTTACCGAACAGCAAAATGCTGAGGTTGAAACATAGTCATAGTCTGCTCTGGGTGCACTGAGGCTGAAACTGTCATCCAGTAATTTCAGTTTGATATCTTCTTTCTTGACACCCGGGATGCAGATTTCAAGGTTCAGCTTTTTCTCATCATCGTCCACATAGGAGCAAACATCCGCGGCCATCTTGAATTTTTCTTGCGCCATAATTCTCACCTCCTGTGTTCAATCAGGAAATATTGGTTTAGATTAATATTATCGAAGAAAATCATCCGTAAAATTTAAGCTTTTCGGATTATTTTTCCGCTTATGTTGTTATGGTAATGCACAAAACAAAAATGGCAAGCACAGGCTGGATACTCGATAAATGCACATCAGCAGGTTCAGATTCTTCTGTTCTTCATCGAGAATCGAGAATCGAAATTCGAGGGGTTGGCAAGTCAAAGGTTGAAGGTATAGGGTAGAAGGTATAAGGTAGAGGGCAAAGCGCATAGTGCATGGCGCATGGCGCATGGCGCGATGATCTGACAAACTGCCCATTCCTCAACGCTATGCGCTCTGCCCTATGCGCCATGCGCGTATCATCCTAAATATAGCATCCAAAATCGAGAATCAACTAATGCCTCAACCTGCCTCAGATAATGAATTAGCAGACCAGGGCGCAAAGGCGATCCTGACAGCCTTTAAAACCTATCGCACGCGGTTCAAAGAAATCACAGAACGTGCCCAATCGCGTTTTCTCGACCGTGACTGGCAAGCAATGCGGACTGACGCTACTCAACGGCTGGAGCTGTACAGAGATGCGGTCGACCGGATCGAAACCGGTATTCGCCAACTTCTTGCCGACCGGGTGCAGGATAGACAGATATGGTCCGACATAAAAGCGGCCTATTCTGCAATGCTGGTTCGCAATGATGATTGGGAACTGGCCGAAACCTTTTTCAACTCCACCACCCGACGCATTTTTTCCACCGTGGGAGTCGATTCAAAGATTGAATTTGTGAACACTGATTTTGATATGCCCCCCGTCCCGACAACGTCCAGATGCTGTTACAGCTTGAAAAACCTGGAATCCAACGCGCAATTAATCAAACGGATCCTGGCCCAATATCAATTGATGGCGCCTTTTCAGAATATCGAATATGACGCCCGGCAGGCAGCCCACAAAATCAAATCTCGCTTACAGAATTTAGGATCATCGGGCAAGATCGAACGCATCGATATTGTCCAAAGCATTTTTTTTCGGGGCATGGGCGCATACATAGTGGGTCGCATTTACTCCGGGTCAGCGGGGATTCCCCTGGCAATTGCCCTGCTGAATTTGCGCGATGGCGTCGTGATTGACGGCGTTCTCTTGAATGAAGATGATATGAGTGTTCTGTTTAGTTTTACACGATCACACTTTCATGTTGATGTCGACAGGCCTTATGATCTTGTCCAATTCCTAAAAACGATTTTACCGCACAAACGCACCGCGGAACTGTACATCTCAATCGGTTTTCACAAACATGGCAAAACCGAATTGTACCGCGAGCTTCTGGAACACCTATCGGTATGCTATGAGGATCGCTTCGATATTTCCCGGGGGCAGCGAGGGATGGTGATGATCGTGTTTAACATGCCCAACGATGATCTCGTATTTAAACTCATACGCGATAGATTTGACACACCCAAAAAGACGACCCGCCGGGAGGTGATGGATAAGTATGATCTGGTATTCAGGCATGATCGCGCGGGCCGATTGGTGGATGCCCAGGCCTTTGAGTATTTGAAATTCGACGGGGGTTGCTTTTCTACCCAACTGCTTACGGAATTAAAGCAGGGGGCAGGCAATACGGTAAGGATTGAAGAGGATGGTATCATAGTCAACCATGTCTATGTTGAGCGCCGGGTAACACCGCTGGATATCTTCCTGCAGGAAGCCAGTGAGGCCGAAGCGCGCGAAGCCGTCATTGACTGGGGCAATGCCATCAAAGACCTGGCTGTCAGCGACATCTTCCCGGGCGACATTCTCCTGAAAAACTTCGGCCTAACACGCCATGGCCGCGTTGTGTTCTATGATTATGATGAGCTTTGCTCGTTGACGAGCTGCAATTTCAGAAAATTCCCCCCCCCTTCCGTCAATGAAGATGAGATGGCTGCCGAGCCCTGGTTTTATGTGGATGAAAATGATGTTTTTCCGGAAGAGCTGAAAAGTTTTATAGAGTTCTCCGGATCCTTGAGGGAGGTATTTCTGGAGCACCATGCCGATTTATTTGAAGTGGATTTCTGGCAGCAGACCCAGGAAATGATACGTGCGGGAGAATTGCCCCATATATTTCCCTATGCTAACCGTTGCCGAATAAACCGAAATTAGTATCCTACCAATGCAATAATAAAATCGAATAGCATATCTAAAAATATTGGAGTCTTTGAACATAAAAAATTCCAAGCATTTATTTGAAATTTGGGATTTGAAATTTGGGATTTTTTCGATTTCGGATTTGGGATTGCGGATTGCGGATTTGAATAAGGTGAAATCTCTGATTTTAATTTGAATAGCAGTATATAGATCTTATCCTTGGGGTCTTTGCGCCTTACGCCGTTCGCCTTTCACCTTCTACCTTTTCCTTTTGCCCCGTGCCGTGCACCTTTTACCTTATACCCTACACCCTATTTCATCTACCTTACATCTGAGAAACAGTACCAGGTTTGCCGATTTGATGCATTGACTAAGAAGAAAATCGGTCTTAATTTGTCAGAAATCTACTGCATACTTCCAACGAAAGGATAGAGGAAAATGACCACCACCATTCAAGATAAAGCCATTGAACTTTGTGAAAGACTTTCCTGCCACGAAATTTTAGGCGATGAGGCCGCCTGTATGCAACAGGAATGGGACAGCGACCCACGCTGGAAAGGTATTGAGCGCCCTTACTCACCCGAGGATGTCCTCAAACTGCGCGGAACATTAAAAATAGAATACTCCTTTGCCGAAGCCGGTGCCCAGCGGTTGTGGCATTTGCTTCAAACCGAGGATTACATCGCGGCGCTGGGTGCCATGACCGGCAACCAGGCTGTCCAGCAGGTGGAAGCCGGCCTGAATGCGATTTACTTGAGCGGATGGCAGGTGGCCGCCGATGCCAATCTCGCCGGTGAAATGTATCCGGATCAGAGTCTGTATCCGTCCAACAGTGTTCCTGCAGTGGTCAGACGCATTAACAAAGCCTTGCAGCGTGCGGATCAGATCCAGGTTTTGGATGGACGCAAACGCGGGCCTTACTGGTTTGCTCCCATTGTGGCCGATGCAGAAGCCGGTTTCGGAGGACCGCTGAACGCATTGGAATTGATGAAACAAATGATCGATGCCGGTGCGGCCGGTGTCCACTTCGAAGATCAACTGGCCTCGGCCAAAAAATGCGGCCACCTGGGCGGCAAGGTCCTGGTACCCATCCAGGAGTTCATCATCAAGCTGATTTCGGCCAGGTTGGCAGCCGATATTTGCGGGGTTCCAACGCTGTTGATTGCACGAACCGATGCCGAAGCCGCAAATCTGCTCACCAGTGATATCGACGAGCGCGACAAGCCTTTTATTGAAGGGAATGAACGAACTTCCGAGGGGTTCTTTTTCTATAAAAACGGCGTCGATACGGCCATAGCCCGCGGATTGGCCTATGCGCCGTACGCAGATATCGTATGGTGCGAAACCTCCCGACCCGATATGGCAGAAGCCAAAAAATTTGCCGAAGCCATTAAAGCCGAGTACCCCGACAAACTGCTGGCCTACAACTGCTCTCCGTCCTTTAACTGGAAGGACAACCTGAGCGATTCCGACATCGCAAAATTTCAAAAAGAGCTCGGGGCCATGGGTTACAAATTTCAATTCGTTACCCTGGCAGGTTTTCATGCCCTCAATCTGGGAATGTTTGACCTCGCCTTGAGCTACAAAAAAGAAGGGATGCTGGCTTATTCAAAGTTTCAGCAGCAAGAGTTTGCCCACGGCAAAGAAGATGGCTACATGGCCATTACCCATCAAAAATTCGTCGGAACCGGATACTTTGACCGGGTAATGAATTGCGTTACCGAAGGTGAAAGTTCGGTGGAAGCGCTCCAGGATTCGACGGAAAAGGCACAATTTTGAGGACAGGGTATAAGGTTGAGGGTATAGGGTACAGGGTTTAAGGCATAGGGCAAAGCGCATGGAGCATGGCGTGATGAACGGACAAATTGTCCCATTTTCAACGCCATGCTCTCTGCCCCATGCGCTATGCTATTCCGATCCAAAAACCCAAATTTTAAATCGAAGCCCAATGTGATTCTATTTCTATAAACACAGGAGTTATAGCAGCCATGAAAATCGCCGTGCCCAGAGATGCTTATCCGGGTGAAACCCGGGTATCCCTGATCCCGGAACATGTCGCCAAACTGGTAAAAGCCGGCGCTGAGGTTTCCATAGAATCAGGGCTGGGGCAAACCCTCAGAATCGTCGACGACCAATATGCGGAGGCCGGTGCCGCCGTGGTCGCAGACCGCAATACCCTTATCGAGGAAGCAGACATGATCCTGCGCATCCGCAAACCGCTCCCTGAAGAAGTGGACCGGATGAAGGCGGCCGGCATTTACATCAGTCTGCTGGACCCGTTTAACGAACGTGAACTCATCGACAGGTTCATGGCCAAAAAGATCAGTGCCATCAGCATGGAAATGATTCCGCGGATAACCCGGGCCCAGAAAATGGATGTTCTAAGCTCCCAGGCCAATCTGGCCGGTTATGTATCGGTCATTTTAGCCGCTGAGCGGCTGGACAGGATTCTACCGATGATGATGACGCCGGCAGGCACTATCTCACCGGCGAAGGTATTTGTCATCGGGGTCGGTGTTGCCGGGCTGCAGGCCATAGCCACCGCCAAACGCCTGGGCGCCCGGGTGGAGGCCTTCGACACCCGTCCGGTGGTGGAGGAGCAGGTAAAATCGCTGGGGGCGCGATTTGTAAAAATCGACCTGGGAGAAACCGGCCAGACCAAGGACGGCTACGCCAAGGCCTTGACCGAAGAACAACTGCAAAAACAACGCCAGGGCATGGCCAAAATATGTGCCTCATCCGATGTGGTAATTACGACCGCCCAGCTGTTTGGCCGCAAATCACCCCGGATTGTTACCGCAGAAATGGTTCACGGGATGCAGAAGGGTTCCGTTATTTTGGACCTGGCCGTGGAAGGCGGCGGGAACGTGGCCGGTTCTCAGCTTGACCAGGAGATTGATGTGAACGGTGTGCTGATCATCGGTCTGGGGAATTTGCCGGGCAGAGTTGCGGTTCACGCCAGTCAGATGTTTTCTTCAAACCTTTACAACCTGGTGGAAGAATTCTGGAGCACTGAAGAAAAGCAGTTTAATATGAACTTTGATGATGAGATTATCAAAGGTTGCGTGATCACCCATCAGGGAGAAATTGTCAATGAGATGATTGCCAACCATTATGCTGACAAGTGATGGGCAGGCGTATAATTGTCTAAAATGTCTAAAATGCCTAAAGTGCCTAAAGTTGAGGTATCCTATCGATTATATAAAAAGAAAAAGCAAGTAATGCTATTTCATTCACTTACTGCTTTCTGGTTTTCATGCT
>JAFDDW010000077.1 GCA_019310665.1 Deltaproteobacteria bacterium | reverse complement strand
TAAAACCTACTGATTGTAAAGGAGATCAAAATGCCACAAGGTGTATTTGCGATTACTGAACAAAGAGATGGTGTTTTTCGAAAAATATCCTTTGAAACCGTCAGCGAGGGCAGGCGTATCGCCGACGGTTTAGGGGCCGATTTATGCACCGTGGTTGTCGGTTCCGGTATAGAAGGTATCGCCGGGGAATTGGGAAAATATGGCCCCGACAAAATACTGGTTGCTGATGATCCGGCTCTGGCCGATTACACCACCAGTGCCTACACCAATGTCATCGCTGATTTGATTCAATCCACAGATCCGGCAGTGATTATCATTGGCGCTTCCGCCCAGGGCAAGGATCTGTCCGCCCGATTGGCCGCCCGACTGGATGCCGGACTGGCCATGGATTGCACAGCGGTAAAGCTGGATGACGGCAAATTGATCTGTACCCGTCCCATGTTCGGCGGCAAGATATTCGCCGATGTTGAATTCGATAGCGCCATCCAGATTGTAGGCATCCGGCCCAATGTTATGGATATTGCCGAAAACCCAAAAGAATGTGCAATTGAAAAACCCGCCGTCCAGGTGGGAGATGTTAAAACCACGGTTGTTGAAAAGAGCATGGATACCGGTGATAAAATCGAATTGACCGAAGCGGATATTGTGGTGTCCGGCGGCCGGGGAACCGCTGGAGAATTCGGCGCAATTGAACAGCTGGCAGACGCTTTTGGCGGTGCCGTCGGAGCATCCCGTTCAGCAGTGGATGAGGGCTGGCGCCCGCATTGTATGTAGCCTGCGGAATTTCCGGTGCCATCCAGCATCTGGCCGGCATGTCGACGTCTAAATTCATCGTGGCCGTCAACAAGGACCCTGAAGCGCCCATTTTTTCCAAAGCCGATCTGGGCATTGTCGGTGATATGTTTGAAGTGGTGCCGGCGATGACGGAAGAAGTGAAGAAAATTAAGGGATAGCGAATTGCCTATTTACTATTGAGGAAAATTACATGGAAGAAACCAGAGAAGCATTGGAGTTTGATGTACTCTTTGTCGGCGGTGGTCCGGCGAATCTGGCCGGGGCTATACATTTGATGAATTTGGCGCAGCAGGCCGGTAAGGAAATTGAGGTCTGTCTGATCGAGAAGGCCGAATCCATCGGGTCCCATTCCCTGAGTGGGGCGATACTGGATCCTGTGGCCCTTAAAGAACTCATGCCGGATTATCTGGACAAAGGATGTCCGATTGAAGGTGCCGAATGCAGGGATGAATTTTATTATCTGACGCCGACCGGTAAATTTCGCATGCCTTACACGCCGGGCTATATGCACAACGACGGTTGTCATATTGTCAGTCTTGCCAAGTATTGCGCGTGGCTGGGGGAACAGGCTGAAGCGCTGGGAGTGATGGTATTTCCGGGATTCGCCGGCACCGAAGTTCTTTACGAACCTGATGGCGACCGTGTTATCGGTATTCGAACCGGGGATAAAGGTATCGACAAAGACGGTAACAAGAGGCCCAATTTTGAACCCGGTGTCGATCTGATGGCTAAAGTGACTGTTTTTGGCGAGGGTCCTAAAGGCAGTCTGTTACGCGAGCTCGGCAAGAAACTGGGAATTTTTGAGGGCAAGATGCCCCAGGTGTTTGAAACCGCCGTCAAAGAAGTGATTGAAATTCCGGAATCAAGCCCTTTTAGCGCCTCGAACACCACGGTTTTGCATGCCTTTGGATATCCCCTGGGTCTGGATACCAAAGGCGGCGGATTCCTCTATAAAATGAAAGACAACCGGGTTGCCCTGGGTTTTGTGGTGGGTCTGGAATATGAAGACCCTCTGCTGGATCCCTACCAGGCATTTTTAAGTTTTAAAAAGCATCCTCTGATTGCCGACATCATCAAGGGCGGAAAAGTGCTCCAGCAAGGCGCCAAGACCCTGCCGGCCGGCGGTTTTTATAGCATGCCCCGCCTGGCAGTGGATGGGGCGCTGATCGTCGGCGACAGTGCGTCCATGTTAAATATTCAGAGACTCAAAGGGATCCACATGGCCACCAAGTCGGGTATGCTGGCGGCTGAAGCAATAGTGGCGGCTCTCGACAGTGAGAGCTACTCTGCTGATACGCTGGGGGTGTATGAACAAAAAGTTGCTGACAGCTGGATAAAAAAAGAACTGTATGCCGCCCGGAATTTCGGCCAGGCCCTTTCTCAAAAGGGATTTGGCAAATTTATTACGATTGGCGCCCAGTATTTGAGCGGCGGACGGGGCTTTACGGACCCGATGCCAATTAAGGAAGACAGTTCATCTTTAAAAAAGGTTTCAGGCCCAGCGGCACCCGAAGCATCGCCGGAAACACAGGATCTTGACGGCAAGCTTTATCTGGATAAATTGACCGGGCTTTACCTTTCCGGTACCACCCATGAAGAGAATCAGCCCTGTCATCTGGTTATCCCTGACCCGAACCTGTGTATCACGGATTGCTATGATAACTATCGCAGTCCCTGCACCCGTTTCTGCCCGGCCCAGGTTTATGAGCTTGAGGAAGATGCCGATGGGACCAAGCGTCTGAAGCTTAACCCCTCAAACTGTCTTCATTGCAAAACATGCGAGATTAAAGACCCCTATAAGAACATTGTCTGGACCTGTCCTGAAGGCGGTGGTGGTCCCAAATACTCCATTGTGTGATCATGATTGAACATTCGCTCAATCATGATCGTTAATTGTTATTGGTTATTTGTTATTAGGATACGACTTTGGCACCTATCGCGGCACTACATGAGACTTTAATTTTCCATACCCCATCCCATGGGAGTATAGTGATTTGTTGAAAAGCCAATGACTATTAGGAATATGATATTGACCTTATCTATTATTCAGCCCTGCCAGTTCGGTGGGGCTGATTGGTTTTAAAATTCTAAAATTGATTTTTATTCCTATTTACTAGTAACTATTAACCAATAACTAATAACTCCCAATTGGTGCCAACCAATTGGGACGAGGGAGATTCTTTTGAGCAAGGACATTGTTGAAAAAACGAAGAAAACCGCGGAACTGTATTTTAAGGATGTCACAGGCGAAAGACCTTTCGATCTCTGGCGGTCGTTTGACCCGGATCTGGCCAAAGATCTGTCGCTATTTATAACCGGGCAAATGTATGCCCGTGAGAAAATACCCCATACCACCCGGCAACTGGTCACCGTCGCAGCGTTGACCGTTCTTTGCCGGCTGGATGAACTCCGGCTGCATATTCAGGCAGCTTTAAATGTTGGCTGCACGCCACAGGAAATTGCCGAAGTAATTTTTCAAACCGCCATTTACGGGGGAATGCCGACAACGAATTCTGCCCTGAAGACCCTAAAATCGGTCCTGGAAGAAAAAGGCCTCTGGCCGCTGGATTAACTGAGGGGTCGGGGAGGTTTAAGAATTTCGCCGGTCCGCCAGGGCATCGCCCGTGCCAGCCGTAGCAGTCTGATCGGGAAATTCACGTGCGATCTCGCTGCTGCGCATTCGCGTCAACTTAAAAACTAAACTAACACTCTAATTCCTTGTCTATATTTTTTAATAAAAAGATACGCGCGGTTGTCATGTTAATAATAAGTTCAGGCTGCTACCCATTACATTTTTCCTGTTAGCAAACCTGGCAAACGGAACATATTTATGACAACCGGTATAATCGGTCAAGGAGATCTCAGATGGCTACCGATTCTCTGCAGAAAGTTCTTCGCTACCGCTGGATTATTTTCTGGATTCTGGCCTGCGGCTATGTCCTGGTTTATTTTCACCGGCTCTGTCCGGCTGTTGTGGCCGTGGATATGATGCGGGATCTAAAAACCGGTGGCGCGTTAACCGGTTTTCTGGGAGCAGCCTATTTTTACCCGTATGCCGTTATGCAGCTGCCGGCCGGCCTGCTTTCCGATTCCTGGGGCCCCAGAAATACTATCACGCTTTTCTTTACTATCGCTTTTATTGGTTCAGTTTTATTGGGAGCGGCCCCTTCTGTTTTTTTAGCCATTTTGGGACGCGCACTGGTGGGGTTGGGGGTGGCGATGCTCTTTGTGCCCACCATGAAGATTCTGGCCGAGTGGTTTCGTCTGCGTGAATTTGCTTTTATGACGGGGATGTTAATGGCGCTCGGCGGCGTGGGTTCCTTGTTCGCTGCAACCCCCCTGGCGTTGATCAGCTCCTGGATTGGCTGGCGGCTTTCCTTTGTAGTTGTTGGTGTTTTTACCCTGGTACTGGCAGTATTGGTTTGGGTATTCGTTAGGGATCGGCCGGATGATTTCGGATGGCCCCCACCGGAGGAACCCAAACAATCCGCCGCCGCAGCCATGGGTTTGATGGAAAGCGTTCGCAGGGTTCTTACCTGCAGGGCCTTTTGGCCGATCGCCATCTGGTTTTTTTTCGATTGTGGGATATTTTTCTCTTTTGGCGGGCTCTGGGGCGGACCCTATCTCATGCAAGTATACGGGTTGAGCAAGGCCCAGGCAGCTCAAATTCTTTCCATGCTGGCCGTCGGCATGATTATCGGCAGTCCCCTATTGAGCTACCTTTCGACCAATATTTTTCAGGCCCGCAAACCGGTTCTGGTGCTTTCCAGCATCATACTGCTTGGCCTTACCGCCGTTTTGGCTTTCTTTACGGCTGGAATCCCTCTGGTGGTGCTGTATGCCCTCTGTCTGGGATTGGGGATTTTTTCCGCCGCCATTGTTGTTATCGGATTTACCACAAATAAAGAGCTGTTTCCCGTACAAATGGCCGGAACTGCCACCGGCATTGTAAATCTATTTCCTTTTGCCGGTGGTGCTGTTTTCCAGCCTTTGCTGGGCTATATTCTTCAACAAAACAGTACGGCTGAGGGCATGTTTAGCCCGGCGGCATACCAGCAGGCCTTTGTGATCCTTTTTATTGCAGGTGTAATTGCCTTCTTTGCAAGCCTGTTTTTAAAGGAAAGCATGGTGACGGGAAATTAGTTTTTTTCTACAACCACTTATACCCCAATTCCGTATTTCGGGACATAAAAATGGAAAACGGTACCAAATAGCGCTGGGACCGGAATGCTTTAATGCTTGACACAACCGTTTATTTTTTTTTAAAGTTCTTTAAGGACGTGGATCTCTGAATTTAACCAAAGCGGAGGAACGAATGAAATTAAAACAAATCGTGGTATCCATTGAGAATGCGCCGGGACGGCTGTTTGAGGTTACCAACGCCCTGGGCAGCGCCGGCATTAATCTGCGAGCGCTCAATCTGGTGGACACCGGAGCATTTGGGCAGCTGCGTCTCCTGGTTTCCGATGTTCCCAAAGCCCGTCGGATTTTGATGGAGATGGAAATTCCGGCCTTTGTGAATGAAGTTGTAGCCGCCGAAATCGCGGATGAACCCGGCAGCCTGGCGAAAATTTTGCAGCCGCTTACCGAAGCCAATGTTTATGTGGTGTTCATGTATGCCTTCATCGGTTTTTCCCAGGGCAAAGCGGTGATGATTTTTCGCTTCAGTGACAATGATAGAGCCATTGAGGTGATGCAGGCCAGCAATGTGACCCTGATGGATGCCAAATCCTTCGGCATACTTGAGACGGACGGATAGAGAGATACTCAATACCGGGCCAAGCAATGCTAATCTGTTAGATTGAACTTTGGGGCGATAATGCAGCGGGTCTTTCGATTTCGGATTTGGGATTGAAAAGATTGCGTGGCTGAGTCGCAAGTTTCGTGGTGCTGGCTGCGTGGCGGGTTTGGAATTTGTTAAAATAGATTCCATCATTAAAAACCGCGTAACCCGCAACGCGCAACACGCAACGCGCAACCCGTAACACGCAACCCGTAACACGCAACCCGAAACCCGTAACCCGTAACTCGCAACCATGTCTTCCCACAAACCCAAATATGGCACTGCCAAATCAGCCGGATCGTCTAAGGTCGCGTTAAAAAAAGGCACCAATTTGGCCAATGAAGAAACCAAGATCCAGGCTGATCGCTACCAGATGCTCATTGAAGCGGTGGCCGATGGTTTTTATGAGGTCGATCTGAACGGGAATTTCCAGTTTTTCAATGACGCCCTCTGCCGAATTTTCGGATATCCGCGCCACGAGATTCAGGGGCGTAATTTCCGGGAATTCATGAATGAAGACAACGCCCGCATTGCCCTTGAGGCCTTTAACCGCATTTACCGGACTGGCAGGGGCGATGTTTACATCGAATGGGGAATTTCCCGCAAGGACGGAGAAAAGCGCCATCTGGAAATTTCTGCCAGCCTGATTGAAGATGACCGCGGACAACCCCTTGGCTTCAGAGGCATTGCCCGGGATGTTACCGACAGAATATTAGCCCAGCAGGCTTTAAAGGAATCTGAAGCGTGCGCTCTGGAACTGTCGCAGACCAGTCGGCGGGCGGAACAGCGCTATCGGGCGTTTCTGGAATTTTTGCCGGATCCGGTTTTTGTTTTTAAAATGGACAATACGGTTTCCTATTTGAATCCCGCCTTTGAGAAAGTTTTCGGCTGGACTCTCAAAGAACTGGAAGGCAAAATTATTCCTTTTGTTCCGGAAAATTCAAAAGAGAATACCAAACACGGCATCCAGCGATTGTTCAAAGAAAAAGCCATCCACGGATTTGAAACCAAGCGCTTGACCAAAGACGGCCGTCTGCTGGATATCATCATCGATGGTGCCATTTTCTACGACACGGAGAACAATCCCGCCGGGCAGGTAATCACCCTCAGGGATGTCACCCTGGAAAAGCGCAGCGCGCGCATCAACCAGGCGCTGTTCCGCATTTCCCAGGCCCTGCACCAATATCGTGGATTGGATGAACGGCTTCAATTTATCACCCGAGAAGTTCGAGACTTGATCGGCCTGGAAGGTGCTTCGGTGATTCTTCTGGATGAAGAAAAAAAGGAGTTTTATTTCCGCGAATCTGTATATGATGATGGCGCGACCGGCCAAAAAATGAAGGAGATCCGTTTTCCCGCTGACAAAGGGGTGGCGGGTGAAGTATATCGCACGGGTGAGCCTTTAATCGTACATGATACTACCGGTGATTCTCATTTTTTCAGCCAGGTGGATGAAAAATCACACTTTCAGACCCGCAATATGCTGGATGTGCCGATTCAGATCCAGGGTCGCCTGATCGGCGTGCTGTGCGCCGTCAACAAAAAGGAAGGAAACTTTGACCAACCGGACGTTGATTTGCTGACCGCCATTGCCAATTATGTTGCCCTTCCGATTGAAAATGCCGGCATCCATGAAGAACTCAAGCGTTCCTATCAGGAAGTTCAGAGCCTGAACCGGGCCAAGGACCGGGTGATTCATCATCTATCCCATGAGTTGAAAACGCCCTTGTCTATTTTGAGCGCTTCGCTGGGTCTGCTCAGAAAGCGGCTGGCGGGCATCGAGGACCGCAACTGGGATTCCATCCTGGATCGCGCTCAAAGAAACCTCGATCGGCTGCTTGATATGCAGTATGAAATCGAAGACATCTTAAGAGAAAAGGACTATAAAACTTATTACCTGCTGTCTTCACTGTTGAACGCCTGTGCCGATGAACTGGAGGTGCTGGTCACTGAACAACTGGAAGAAAAGAATATTATTCAAAGTCTGCGTCAAAGGATCGAGGAACTTTTCGGCCCCCATGAGACACTGTCGGAAGAGGTCCGGTTGGATCAATTCGTCAAAGAGAAAATAACGGTGCTCAGACCCCGCTTTGCGCATCGCAAATGCAATCTGGAAACCCGAATAGCCAAAGTCCCGGTCATCTGGATTCCACCGGATGTCCTCGGTAAAATAATCGAAGGTTTGGTCCGCAATGCCATCGAAAACACCCCGGATGGTGGCCAAATTATTGTTACGGTTAAAAATGGAGATATCGGTCCTGAAGTGGAGATCAAAGATACCGGAATCGGTATCAGCGAAGAAAATCAGCGCCTGATATTCGAAAATTATTTCACGGCCTATGATACCATGCAGTATTCATCCCGCAACCCGTATGATTTTGGCGCCGGGGGCAAAGGTTTTGACTTGCTGCGGATGAGAATATTTTCTGAACGCTATGATTTTAAACTGAAAATGAAATCCCAGCGCTGTCGCCTGTTGCCGGATGACAGCGAAGCGTGCGCCGGTTATATCGAGAACTGCGTCCACAGCGCGCAACCGGAAGACTGTCTGGATTCAGGCGGTACGACGGTAAC
>JAFDDW010000076.1 GCA_019310665.1 Deltaproteobacteria bacterium | reverse complement strand
CGACTTCGAGTTATTCCGCCTTCCCACTTCAAATCATTCCGCATTCCACATTCCGAATTCCGAATTCGTCAGACTTTTTCCGTAACTTTTTCACCCACCAACCCCCAGGGCCTGATAATCAGAACGGCAATAAGGATGACAAAGGCAACGACGTCCTTGTAAGCCGACGGCAAAAAGGTGACGGCCAGAGATTCGACCAGACCCAGCAGGATGCCGCCGAGCATGGCGCCGTGAATGCTGCCGATGCCTCCCAGCACCGCGGCGGTAAACCCTTTGAGGCCTGCCTGAAACCCGACATAATAATCGACCTGGGTGAACAGCAGGCCCACCAGTGCACCGGCAGCGCCGCCTAAGGCCGATCCGATCAAAAAGACCATGACCACAATCCGGTCCACGTCGATCCCCATAAATGTTGCCGCTTCGATATCCTGGGCCGTGGCGCGCATGGCTTTGCCGAGTTTGGTTTTTTTGATCATCAGTGTCAGCAATCCCATCAGCAGGAAGGTGACCCCGATCAGCAGAATTCTCATAAATGAAAAAACAGTGGAGCCGATGTGAAACGTCTGCAGGCTGTCCGGAATTAAAGAAGCAATATGAAAGGAGCGGACTTTGGCGCCCTGGAAATGAAGCACAAGGTTTTGCAGAAAAATCGATACGCCCAGTGCGCTGAGCAGCAGATTCATCCGGGGTGCGTTGCGCAGCGGGCGGTAGGCAAATCGCTCCGCCAGCATACCCACCAGTCCGGCGACGCCCATGGCAACCACAATCATCAGAGCGATAACCAGGGCCGCGTTCATGACCACCACATTATTGCGGGTCAGCAGATGCAGGACCCACCAGCCGCTAAACCCGCCGATCATGTAAATCTCTCCATGGGCAAAATTCAGCATACCCAGGATTCCGTACACCATGGTATAGCCGATGGCGATCAGGGCATAAACGCTGCCCAGGGTCAGGCCGTTGACGAGTTGCTGAGGTAATTGCTCAAGATATAGTTCCAATGGCTCGCCTTAATTGACTGATAAATAGCCTATGCGAACCGAACTTAACTTCTTTACAGTCACGTACTAGACTATGACGGAGAAATGCCTAAATTGCCTAAAATGCCTTAAGTGCCTAAAATTAATGATGTCGCTGCGCTCCGCAATTTAATTTCATTTGTTTACTATTTCTGCTTATTTTCAGCCCTTCGACTCCGCTCAGGGCCGTGAGTCCTTCGACTTTGCTCAGGACCGTGAGCCCGCCGAACGGCCTGTCGAAAGGCCGTTTTAATACTCGTAACGAAAATCTTAATTAATTCTTCTGTTTCCTCTAAAATATCTTTTAGTAGTTCAGGTTTTTTAATTAGTGGTACACGCTGGATAAGTTTTAACCATCTCTGGGTTTCCCTAAGTTCCTTTAATGAGATACGAAGCTTATGGATAAAGTCCTTTGGGGACTCCGCTGCTTGGGCTTCACCATGGTTTGGATAAGGTGAAGTTCCCGATTTTAACAATTGGCCCGCAACATGGTTGCCTGCTCTGGTATTTGGTAGCTGTTCAACAATCTTTATGATTCTCACCGAATACTCGAGCAGCCTTTCTTCCAGATCATATATCTGCTTCGTCATCTTTTTTCTCATTCAACATTCGATGTTGGACGTTCGATGTTCGATTATAACTTTCTCAGCGATCTCCGCGAACTCTGCGGTGAACTATTACAATAAAAGAAGGTCCTTACCAACTAATTGGCAAGGACCTTTTTTTGCGGGTGGTCTTATTTCCCCGTCATCACGGATACCTGTTTAAAGTCGTTGCCGCTGACCTGAAAAAAGTAGGTAGCGCCACCTACCAGGTCTCCCTTTTTATCAAAGGACACCGGAAATCCCAGAATACCCTTGTAGTTTTTTACTTTGTGCAGATAATCCACAACTTCTTTGCGGGTGATATCACCGTCGGCAGCGGCCTGATCAATGGCCGTCAGCAGGATGTTCATGGCCTCATAAGCTGTGGGACCAAACCCGCTCAGGCTGCCGTAT
This sequence comes from Deltaproteobacteria bacterium, assembly GCA_019310665.1. Lineage (GTDB taxonomy): Bacteria > Desulfobacterota > Desulfobacteria > Desulfobacterales > JAFDCJ01 > JAFDCJ01. The sequence continues at coordinate 7,128 of JAFDDW010000076.1, read as the reverse complement.
TTCGTCTCGTAGGTTTTAACATAGCCGGCGGCGGCGGGAATGCCATATATATCGGGGGCAAAGTGATAGACATAGGATCCTTCAGCCGCACCTTCGGTGGCTTGAATGTAATCTTTCTTGTCCCGCGCACCTTCCGAGCCGAAAAAGATGGCATCAATTCCCAATTCTTTGGTCTGGCGGACCCCGATGGCATTATCCGGAGCGGTGGTGGCAATAAAGAAAATGACGTCCGGTTTGAATGCCTTGACCTTGGTCAATACCGCCGAATAGTCCTTGGCGCCACCCACAATGGTGTCCTGCATGATGTCGGTGATTCCCAGTTTTTTCAGACCCGCAACCGTCTCTTTAGATAGATTTTCGCAGTAGGCGACCTTTTCATTCAGAATGGCGACCTTTTTGGCTTTGAGGTAGTTTTTGATAAATAAGGCCGCATTCCAGCCATGGGCATCGTTGCGGGCATTAACCCTGAAAAAGTGCTGATAACCCTGTTCCGTTAGATCGGGTTTGGAGGCCGAGGTGGTTATCTGGGCCAGGTCAGCGGACCCGTAGGTTTTCAAAGTAGCCTGGGCAATGTGGCTCATGGGAGGGCCGATAACGCCGTACATCAGCTTGTCGGCCACGAATTTGTGGGCCACGTTGACGCCCTGGGCCGGATCCATGGCATCATCGCCCATAATTTGTTCTATTTTGACTCCCTGGATGCCGCCCCTGGCATTCCATTCATCCAGGGCAATCTGAGCGGAATTGTAAATTTCCATGCAAGGCGCAGCCGCATCCCCTGTAAAAGCGCCGGCATTGCCGATATGGATGCCTTTTTTTACATCTGCACTGTGGCCAACTGCAGCCAGAACAAACACCAATAATAAAGCCAGAACGGTAAAGATTGATTTTTTCATTTTTCCCTCCTTTTTGTTAACCGCTATTTACCAACTGAAAACGCTAAATGCTTGAAACGATTTTCTGGAAATCTTTCAGGGAAATATTCCCTCCGCTGATTATCGCTGCTGACGGGCAGGGCGGGTTTTCGCTAAGCATTGCCGCCAGCGGGGCCGCACCTCCCGGCTCTGTAATCACGCGGTACTCATCAAAAAGAATTTTCATGGTTCGGATGATATTTTCTTCCGGGACGGTCACCACTTTTTCAAGATATTGATGCAAATAGGAAAAAACTTCGGGGTCCGGTTCCATAAGGGTGAGGGCATCGGCGATGGTTTCCATTCGTTCCAGCCGCACGGGGGTGCCCTGTTTAAAACTCTGGTAAAAAGCAGGCGCCATTTCCGCTTCCACGCCAATGGGTGCCACCGCAAGGCCGTTGTCTTTGATGTACCGGCAGATTCCGGAGGCCAGACCACCGCCGCCGATGGGAATGAAAATTTGTTCAATCCCGGCATTGTCTTCCATGATTTCCCGGGCGATAGTTGCATTGCCTTTAAGAAAATGGGTCGTTTTATGGGGATGAACAAATAAAATCCCTCGTTCCTTTGCCAGCTTAAATGCTTGCTCCAGGGCGTCATCTCCCACTTTCCCCTTTAATATGACCTCAGCCCCGATTCGCCTGGTAGCCTCCAATTTGGTCGCCGAAACCGTCTCGGGCATCACCACCGCCACCGGATAATTGAAAAGTTTCCCGGCATAGGCCAGCCCGGTAGCCGTGTTTCCCATTGAAGCCGTAATCACCCCCTTCTTATCCCCCTGGGCATCCAGTGCTAATATGGTTGCAAGTGATCCCCTGATTTTAAAGGAACCTCCCAACTGGCAGCATTCGAGCTTGCAGAAAAGATTTTCATTTCCGGCAAGGGAAAGTAAAGGCGTTCTTCTTACATGCCTTTTAAAGATTGGATTTTGCGAGAGTTTCATGATACCTAAACTGATCGGTTCCAGGTTCAAGGTTCAAGGTTAAAAGCCTACAACCGATGGACACTGATCACCCTACTGATCAAGATCCGGAATACCCGCCATACCCCATTGGGTGAAACGGCTTTATATGAGCTTTTAGGGGTTTTTCAGCCCGGAACGTTGAACCCTGAACCGCTCAACCTATGAGTTGTATATGGCTATTGCCAGGCACCATCTTTACGATGGATCTCATCGAGCAGGGTTTTTAGACGGATTTGTTTTTTGAGCCTGGCGCGGTCGTCTTCGGCCACCTGCTCGTGACTTTCGTAGTTAAAGATTCCTTTCAGGGTCTTGGTCCCGATGGAACCTTCATTAAATCTGTCTTTAATTAATTCAGGACACTCGAGATCCGGTCGATTTAACTCTGCAGATACAGATCGGCCGGCATGATAGAGAATTTCGAGACCGCCCACATCAATAAATTCAAGAATCCCCATAATCGGGAAGCGGTAACCCCATCCATATTGAATCGCCCGGTCGATATCCTGCGGTGCAGCCACCCCTTCCTCCACTAGGCGAACCGCTTCATTCATGACACACAGCTGTAATCTGGAAATAACAAATCCCGGGCTGGATTTGCAGACAATCGGCATATGGCCGACAGATTTTAAAAAAGTCAAAAGCCTATCCACCCGTTCCTGTTTGACCCCCGGATGCGGTACGACTTCCAAAAAAGGGAGAAGGTAGGGAGGGTTCATGAAATGAGTGACAATTATGCTCAAGGGGGGATCGATATCTTTAGACAACTTTTCGACCGTAAAGGTAGACGTCATGGAGCAGATCAGGGTTTCGTTCCCGACAGATTCACCCATTCCGGCCAAGGCATTGTGCTTGATGGGGATTTCCTCCGGCAGTCCTTCAAAGATTAAATCGTAACCTCCAGCCGACGGCTTAACCAAATAAGCGGGAAATTGGAATGGCTCAACTTCTTTATTTAATAATTTGATGACCTTTTTGCATTCTTCCCTTAGCCTGATTTCATATTGTCTGCGCTGATTTTCGGTTCTGGCTTTCAAATCGATCATGTCAATTTTCAGCCCTTTCAGCGCGAGATCAATAGCCAGACCGATAGACATCCGGCCCATACCCAGAATGCCTATTTTTTTGAACAAGGATTTAGGGGCCATGGCTCGTCCCTCCAACGCAAATAAATGGTGCGGCTTTTACCTCGAACTATCGCCTGGACATCACGTTTTATAGACGTTGCGCGAAGGAGTGTCAAGACACAGTTATTTCAGACCTCGTCATTAACTCTAAAGATGAGTCGATTTTTTGGACACTATTTATATTTATTAACGCCGAATTGAGAAATTTAGGGATTAAGGGATTGAGGGATTAAAGGATAAAATCAATCAATTAAAATAGATAGAATTCATTCAATTCCTAAATTCCTCAATCCTTTAATTCCTTAATCAGACCGGTGTCCAATTTTCATGCAATCCCATGACAACTAAAGAGTCACAGCTATTTTTCCAAGCTGAATGACGAGGTCCGGAATTCATTTCAAATTTTGTTCAAATGTTGTATAACAAGTATCCACTATCGATTGGAAAGGGGAGAATAAACCCATGTATAAACTGAAAGTTACCGCAGAAAGAATCGACGGCTATTGCAATCAGCCCATACTGGTGGGAGATAGTTTTATTCTGGATGGGGGCAAGATCATGATTCCGGAAGGAAAACACATTTGCATGTGGGCGTTGCAGAGCATGATGCCTATATTCCCTCTGCTCCAGCGCATAGAGCCTAAAAAAGGAGATTGGACCGGCAAGGCCGGGCAGTTGTTTGTCTGTCCGGACCCGAAGGGCAAAGTTCATTATCGAATCGAAAGGATAACAGCAGAATGATAACTCTCGAGCTTGCCAAATGTTCCGGCTGCAGTCGCTGCGAGGTGCACTGCTCTTTTTTCCATTCCGGCAAAATCGGCCGAAGCGGGGCCCGGATTAAAGTCGTTAAAATCGAAAATATCGGCATTGATTTTCCGGTGGTCTGTCAGCAATGCCAGGAACGCTATTGCACCAAATGCCCCGAAAAAGCCATTGAAATCGGCTCACTGGGTCAGGTGATTGTATCCCCGACGTTGTGTACGGCCTGCGGCACCTGTGAAATCATGTGCCCTATCGGCGCCATTGAACTGTATGAGGAAATTCCCCATGTCTGTGACCTTTGCGGGGGGGATCCCCGTTGTGTTAAAGCCTGCACCCTGGACGCCATTCACTATGAACCGGACGTTACTGAAAGGGTCAGCCTGAAGGAATATAAAAAGGGCAGTCGCAATCTCAACCCGGAAGAAAAGCGACTGCGTTATGCGCTGGCATCGGCTCAGGACCTGAGAGATCACTGGGTTGCTGAAAGGAGAAGATAAATGCTGCATGGATACGGTGGACATATTCTCAGAGCCGATCTGACCTCCGGTCAAATTCGCCGTGAAAAATCAGATCCGCAGTTTATGCTCGACGTCATCGGTGGCCGCGGACTCAATTCGACTCGCCTGTATCAGGAGTTGAAACGCGATATCGACCCCCTGTCTCCGGAAAATATGTTGCTCATCGGGGTTGGTCCGCTGACGGGCACCCTGCTGCCGGCCTCGGCTTTTATGACCCTCTCCGGCAAATCACCGATGACGGGTATCCTTGGCGATTCTGCCGCCGGCGGGCATTTCGGCGCTGAAATCAAACAGGCCGGATACGACCAGATTGTAATGACCGGGCGCAGCCCAAACCCCTGTTATCTTTTGATTGCCGACGATCATGTTGAAATCCGTGATGCCTCCCATCTGTGGGGCTTGGATATCTGGCAGACCACTGCCGCCATTCGCCAAGACCTCAACGACAATGCCATTCAGATCGCCGCCATCGGGCCGGCCGGAGAAAACCTTGTAAAGTACGCCACCGTAGCCTGCAATAATTCCCGCATGTGCGGCCGGACCGGCATGGGGTGCTTATTTGGCTCCAAACACCTGAAAGCCGTGGCAGTTCGGGGCAGGGGACGACTAACCGTAGCGGACCCTCCCGGTTTTCTCGAACTGTGCCGGGAAATGGATCAGCGTATCATGGTCCACCCGGAATACGAAAAACGCAACGCCCTGGGATCCACCCTGCTGATGAAAGCTTTAAACGGGATCGGAATTTTACCCACCAATCATTTCCAACAGGGGCTGTGTGAATATGTGGATCTGGTCAGCGGCGAGAGGCTGGCCGAAAAATACAAAGTCAAAAACAAATCCTGCTATAACTGCAATCTTCACTGCTCCCGCTATTATCTTACCCGGGAGTTGGAGGCCGAAGGCCCGGAATTTGAAACCCTGTGCAGTTTTACTTCCCGGATCGGAAATGACGATCTTGAATTCGGTCTTAAAATGAATGCGTTTTTGAATCGCATGGGGCTGGATTCACTCAGTACCGGCGAGACCATCGGCTGGGCCATGGAGTGCGTTGAAAAAGGCTTGCTGACCAATGATGATTTCGACGGCCTCGATTTTACCTGGGGCAATTGCCAAACCGTTGAAAAACTGTTGGATATGATCATCCGCCGGGAAGGCATCGGCAACGTCTTTGCCGAAGGCACCCGCAGCCTGGCCCAACATTTCGGTAAGGGTACGGACGAATATGCCTTCCATGTCAAAGGGCTTGACATGATCTGCGGCGATCCCCGCGGAATTAAAGCCTTTGGCTTAACCTATGCCATTGCCTCCCGGGGAGGCGACCACCTGAGAGCAGAGCCCTTTTTCGAGTTGACCGAACGCTACGATGAGGCCGAAAAACGCTGGGGGATAAGGGAGATTGCCGACCGCTTGGCAGATAAGGGAAAAGCGGTCCTGGTGGAACACACCGAGCGCCAGGCCCTGCTGACCGACTGTCTGACCATGTGCAAGAACATCGGTTTGAGTATGGATGTTCTCGATTTTGATATTGCCTCCCGCCTGCTGAAGGCCGGCACCGGTTTGAAATTTAGCCCGGAAAATGTCGACCAGGCTTTAAAGGGCGTAATTATCAAAGATCGCAAAATGAATATCGACTTCGGTATAACGTCCGCTGATGATACCCTGCCAAAACGCTTTACCCACGAACCGCTGAAGGAAGGAGCTTCAAAAGGCCAGGTCGTACCTGTTGACCGGATGGTCAAGGAGTACTATGAGGTCAAGGGGTGGGACAAACACGGGGTCCCCCGGGATTGAGCGAAGAATTCGGAATTCGGAATGCGGAATGCGGAAAATAAGAAAGGCGTGTCAGGATACGGGTTGCGGGTTACGGGAGATGGGCATAGGGCATGGCGCATAGCGCATAGTGTAAAAAGAAAAGAGCGGACTGTGATTTACGGGTTGTGGGAGTGCACTAACAGTGCAAGTTGATAGCTCAAATTGAATACGGGGTTTTTTTAACCCATCATTCCAAGATTCCAGCATTCCATTATTCCAGTTTGTAAAAGCCGGAAGAAGATAGAATGGATCGATTTGTATTCGGCGGTAATACCAACTACGGTCAGATTGCCGGCATTCTCATGCTGGATTCCACCATCCCGCGACTTCCCGGTGATCCGGGACATGCCGAAACCTTTTCCTTTGCGGTCAGATTATGCGGGTGGCAGTTGACTCAGGACCGTGCTGTATTAAATTATTGATTATTTCTGCATTCTAATAGCAGGGAGGCATGTTCATGGAAAAACAGAATCTGTTGGATGGAAAAAGACTTCTCGTTGTTGATGATGAACCCGATGTCCTGGACAGCTTGGTTGATTTACTGATCGAGTGTAAGGTTACCAAGGCGTCTAGTTTTGAACAGGCCAAAGATTTGTTGGAAAATCAGTATTTCGATATGGCGATATTGGATATCATGGGTGTTAAAGGTTATGAACTGTTGGAAATATGCAACCAAAAACGGGTGATCGGTGTCATGCTGACCGCCTATGCCATGACGCCTGAAGATATTAAAAAATCCTATGAAAACGGGTGGCGCTGGTTTGACCGCCTGGCGGATTACTGCGAAAGGAAATTCGGTCCCGACTGGCAAAAAGACCATGGTTTCAAAGTCCGATGAGGTAATAGTTATTTAGAATACATCCAAATTCAAACTGTTTGAACTTGCAAAATGACATAATCGAGTAGCCGGGGGGTTCATTTCCAGGCCCGGGTGCAAATCAAAATTGTTGATGATTCAAGTTTCAGGTGTCAGATTTCAGTGTTCAGGCTTTAACTCTTACCTCAGTTAAAACCAATTTTCTATTAAGACCAAA
>JAFDDW010000075.1 GCA_019310665.1 Deltaproteobacteria bacterium | reverse complement strand
CTGACCCTCTGGATCGGCTCTTTCATTCGGGTGGCCGCCTACAATATTCAATCCTATCCCATCGTCGCTGTGGCGCCCATCATTTTCATCCTGCTGGGAGACGGGCTTTCTTCCCGGCTGTTGATCACGGCCATGATTTGTTATTTTCCCCTGCTGCTATCGTTTATCGGTATTTTGTCTGAACCCGTGACTGAGATCGAACATTTTTATGAATCCACCTTGAGGATGAACTGGCGCCTGCAGGTCAAAATCCGGACATTTGAAAACATCAACAAAATCACCACCGTCATTGTGGGAAGCGGCACCCTGGCCATGGTGGGAACCATTGTTGCGGAATTTATTGCCGCCAATGCGGGCATCGGTCACAGTATCCGTATGGCGCTTTACCAAAGTGATCTGGCCAGAATTCTAGTGGCCCTGTTTTTAATCGGTATTTGCACCTCCCTGTATCTGGTATGCCTGGAGGGGCTGGGGCGGGTGATCCAACGACGTCTGAAAAATACGTAAGAGCTGATAGCTCATGGCTCATAGTTGATAATCTAATAACAATTTTCAATCATAAAAAAGGGATGGCCCCTAATGAGATACCGACTCCGAATAAGATTTGTCCTGATATCGGCAACTCTTTTTTTTCTTTTCTTCACCGCTTGCAGCGAGAAGGGGCAGCAGTTGGAGGAAGTCAATTATCGGCTCAAATGGTTGTTTAATATCAGCGTCGTCGGTGACCTATGGGCCGTTGCCCAGGGTAATTTTGAAAGAAACGGTCTAAAAGTTACCGTCAAGCCGGGCGGGCCTGAAAAGGATGCCATCAAGGAATTGGAAATCGGCCACGCTCAATTTGGTGTAGCCTCGGCGGATCAGGTCATCCGGGCGGTTTCCAAAGGGTCACCGATCGTGGTTCTGGCCCAGCTCTTTCAAATCAATCCGCTGCATTGGATCTACCGGCCGGACCGAACGGTGTTAAGAACACCTCAGGATCTCAAAGGCAAGACCATCGGCATCACCTACGGCGGCAATGATGAAACCATCATGCGAGCCCTGCTGGCCAAATTCAATATTAAAGAAGAAGAAGTGAATCTCTTCAGTGTGCGGTATGATTACACGCCTTTTTACAGTGGCGAAGTCGACCTTTGGCCCCTTTACCGCAATGCGCAGGCACCAATTATTGGCGATAAGCTCCGAAAAGCAGGAGAGCCGTTCGACCTGATGAGTCCCAGCCGGTTGGGGATTCAATTCGTGGCCAATTCCGTGGTAACCACAAAAAAAATGCTGGAAGAGCGTCCGGAAACCGTCAAGCGCTTTATGCAGGCCTTGATGCAGGCCTGGACGGAGGCTTTGGATCCGGAAAACAAGGAAAAGGCGATTGAAATTGTGCTGAAGTATAATCGGGAAACCCCGGAAAAAATTGTCAGAAAGCAGCTTCCGGCCACACGAATACTCATGCTGCCGACCGCCGGGTCTGATTTCGGCAAAATTGACATCGCCGCCTGGAAACAAACCGAACAAATCATGCTGACCCAAAAACTGATCGACCATCCCGTTCACATCGAAAGCCGGTTGAGGCCGGTGGCTAATTAACTGATAATAACTAATTGAACGCTATGCGCTCAATTAGGGAGGAATCGACATGAGCGATGCTGGATTCGAAAAAGTGTCACCGTCGGACAAACCGATGTACGGTCCACGCAAGCTTCTGGTTTGCGGGTTTTCTTCAGAAGCCCAGCCAAAATTCGTCAAACTTTTGGAAATAATCGGTTTGTCCGAAATGCCAAAGGTCTGGGTGACAGATGCACACGCCGGCAGCCTAATTTCTGAAGTACTGGCTCTCGAGGATAATACGGGCTGGGAATTTGGATCAGAGCTGCCACGAGCCGTCATTATGTCAGGAGTCACCCAGAACGAATTGCACCGGCTGATGTCCGGCAGCCGCCAAGCCGGAATGAAACCTCCCCTGTGGGCCACCTTGACCCCCACTTCGGAAACCTGGACCGTGCAGGATTTGCTAAAGGAGCTGGCTGCCGAGCACCAGGCCATGCAGAAGAGAAAACCATAGAAGGAACAAAATATTCATCAGATAAGCACTGTTTTGCTATGGGAAAAACAATTACAAGAAGCTGGCAACCAGCAGCCTTTTTTCAGCCGACAGTCGATGCTCGCACGGATGGTGTCAATGGGTCATTCTTCTTTTAGAGCGGTTTCTAACAGTTCGGCATCGCGCGGCATCAGCGTATCAAATCTCTCATTGATACCGAGATGATCATCATAATTCGCATAACTATACCTGAATATTTCAGCCGCTAATAAATGAATACGTTCCATTTTGGTCCTCTTTTAAATGACGGTATTAGGCTAACGGCTGAATTGAGCTGCGGCGGGTAAGCCACCTTATTCATTTAGAATGATACAATAATTTTCTAGATAAAGATAATATTGAAATGGCGCAGGAAACTATCCGCCAGACTCAAATGCTGTGTTGGGCACAATTAAAATGCAAACAATCTTTGCAGAATAGAAATGACTTCAACTTGGGTTTGAGGATCAATGGCGCCGAGTTTTTTAATAAGCCGTGACTTGTCAATTGTGCGAATTTGATCTAAGACGATCTGACCTTTTTTAGCTTCAAAATTGCAAAGAACTCGGGTGGGGTAATCTTTACTTGCTGTTGTCATTGGTGCGACTATAACAGTCCGGATATGCTGATTCATTTCATCTGGTGATATGATCAGGCATGGTCTCGTTTTTTTTATTTCCGATCCAATTGTGGGATCTAAATTGATCAGAAACACATCGAAACGTTGGGCTACCACTGCCATTCAGTTTCATCCCAGGTTTGGGTTAAGGTTTGTTCACCGTCAATCAGAATATCATCATCATTTTCAGCCATTTTTCGGAATGCGTTATCCCAACCAATTCTCGGATTTGAAACGGGTCGAACGATGATCTGGTTTTTTTCGACTTCGATATCGACATCCTCTTTGATTTTCAGCTGTTCGAGCAGTGGCTTTGGAATGCGTATTCCCTGAGAATTGCCGATTTTTATAATGCGTGCTCTCATTATCGGTCTCCTAAATAAATGATGTAATCACATTGTAATTACATTCTTGCTGTCTGTCAAGGGGAAATATTCGAGACCAGCATGCTGTATCACTTTCCGTAGGTGCAATTTTTAGAGCATGGCTAAGAAGTATAATTTCCTTTTTGTAATCCTCTCTATCATGAGCACAGGAGGCATCTAAAACCAACTTTTCATATTCATTTTCTAACGATTTTGAGATGACTGCCATTTGTTTACCGTTACCTTTCTTTAAAGTCATAATGTGTACGATAAAAGCTGTTTAGCGATTATAGCTGATTTCACATCATTTTGAAGCAATGGTTTGTCGAGTGTCGAGGGGTGTCGAGGCCAAGTTAACATTCCGATATCCCTTTTTATTCATTCCAAAACCATAGGTTTTTACCTTCTATATCGTTCTTTCCGGTATCGAAAAAAGCCTTATAGGGCAACTGGGACTCCCGAAGTTCGAAGCCTTCTGCCTTCTTCCTATCTTCCTAACACGACGGCCAATCGCAAAACTGCGCATCTGCCTTTTGACAGCCTCCACAGACGATCGGCTCCCGGTTGCAATTCTCTGTGTCCAACAATCCTCTCTTGTGACACCGATGGGTAGGCGCTTTGCCAACCAAGTCTTGCCGCTTCCGCTATTGCCAATTATAACGATCTTCATCTGTAGCCCCAACGTTGCGGATAACCAGCGGGCGCGAAACCTTTCGAGCCTGCACGGCATTTCCGATAAACCGCATAGTTTTTCCCGTCTGGTTCAACCGCCCGGTTATGCTTTCCTTATTTAGGATGCCCACTTAATCGAAATTTTGCGACCAGATTGGACGCAGTCCCTCAGATAAAGGTTGATCAAATTCTGATAAGGGATTCCGGTATTTTCTGACATCAGTTTAAAATATTCGATGATGTCGATACCCATTCGAATGGTTATCTGTTTCTTTAACCTTTTCGCATAGGGATTTTTACGCCCTTTCATTTTTGAAAAATCGTATTCTTTCCTCATAATTTTTCTCCGGTATATGCTTTTTGTTCTTTTTTCGTCGCTTTCTTAGCTGATATGATCCTGATTTCTGTTTCGTCTTCTCTTAATGTGTAGCTTACAACCAAAACTCGAACTTGGTAACTGAGTCCCAACATCAAGAACCTATCTTCAGATTCTGAATGGTCAGGATCATAATACTCGATGGCATGTTCATCAAAAAAAACTGATTGAGCTTCCTCAAATGATACCTTGTGTTTCTTTTGATTGGCTAGATTTTTCCGATCGTCCCAAGAAAAGCTGACTGATTTCATAAATACATTGTAAATACGTTGTAATTTATTGTCAAGAGGGTAATTGGGTAGGACATTAGGTGCATAACGCTGGCATCAGTGGGCGCGCTTTTCAGCGATCCACTGAATGCCGATGTCGGACGATTTTTTGTTTAAAATTCTATTGGGCGCGATGATTTTCTATCTATCTCTTCCTTTCCTTCCGGTTCATAACCTGGATACCAGCAATCTGGTTAAACTCTATGTTAAATACAATATTATGATAAATAGTAAAAATTCACTATACCCATCGTCGTACTTTTGATGAATACTCTAAATACTCTTTTCCAAATTTTTGTGTAAGATACCTTTCCTCCGGTTTTACCGCTTTAAATAAAAGGACAATATATAGAACTGGCACCATTAAAAATAACCAAATTGAAAAAAATAGGACAGCAATCCCAAATAGTAATAGTAAAAGCGAGAAGTAGAGTGGATTACGTGAAATTCTAAAAGAACCTTTAGTTACAATCTTAGTTGTTGATTTAGATGTATCAAATGTAGTTTTATTATTGATAAGCACAACAAACGCACTTACGGCAAAATAACCGGAAATAATTATAAATATACTACCAAAAATGGCACGAGGTACCTGTGGAATATTAATATCAATGGGTAAAAAATATTCCAGTAATAAACCAAATGCCAAACTTATGAAGAAAAATATTGGCGGAGGTATGCGAATATCAGCAGAATCATTTTCTTTTTGTTCCATATCTTATCTTTTTGGCCATCTAACCTGCGCTTCACTTGCCGGGCGAAGAATTGCAACACACTTTGAAAAGGCTATAAATTTCGACATGCCCAAAATAATGAATAAACGCCGCTGTCCGCCCGGTCAGAGTGAAAGCGATTGTTCGGCGCCTCTTCGTATTTCCATAGATCACTAAAAAGCCGATGCTCACCACCTGCGCCGCCATTTATCGCGGTAACTTGGCGGATCAGGGATCGGCTCTTCCGGTTCCTCCGCTCTCGCTGCGATAAAGCTACTTTCATCACCATTTTTAATTTTCATTCTACCCGAGAGACGCCCATCCTTTCGGAGCTTCACGCTCCCAACTCCGCTCACAGGGTCGTACTCCCAAGCCCCTTTCCATGTAAACGAAACACCGGTCTTCGTGACATTACAGTTCACGTAAGCAAGAAGAGCGAACATCCTCAGTCGGTCGTCATATCCCGTTAGCGAAATCATCGCCGTCCCGATGATGTCGATGTCGTCATTAGTCCACTGTGACGTCTCGATGATCCGCCACCAGCCATAAAGGGCGACTGGGACCCCCGAAGTTCGAAGCCTCCTGCCTTCTTCCGAACACGACGGCCGATCGCAAGGCCATTAAACAGCTGAGGTGCACCAAGCTATCTTTTTCCTTAAATGCACCTTTTTGGCAGTAAAAAGGGCATCCTAAGGCCGGAAAACGGCCTTGTTTTTAGGCCTATGCCTTAATTGCCGGTGTTCTACCTTGGTCCGACCCCAGCACCAAATGAATAGGGAAGGCGGAGGACGGAAATGATAATTTTATTTTTTCAGGGATTCAGATGAAATTCCTCATCCATGGCCCGCTTAGTTTGGGTTTCCCGACTATCTGGGGGACGAATTTGTTAAAAACATAAATGAGGGGGATGCAAACGCCTAAACTCGCGACGGTCATCAAACAGCCCACCCAGAAAACGGTCAAGCCGGAACCGGCAAAGGTATCCAAAATCCATTTTGCGACCCGACCATTGATATAGTGATAGAAAATGCCGTTGAGGCACATGAGGATCAGAGTGTTTTGCCCCATCCAGACGATTGTCTTTTGCGAGGGTGTGATTTTGGCAAGAAAAAGTATCAAGAAAGAACCTGCGACCGCAGAAATAGGAAACCAGAAGAAATTTCCATGCGAGGCGAATATTATCACTACGGCATCATAAACGCTGAAATTGAAAGGCCCGGTGTTCAATTTGAATGTGAACAGGACAATCAGGAAAGTTATGGACATTCCTGGCACCAATATCTTCAGCGACACCTTGTCTATGAGGAATTTCTTGCGCCTCAAATAGATGCCCAGTAAATAGAAGGCGTACATCGTAATCGCCTCATGGATAAAAAGATAATTCCATCCAACGACCCGTCCTTTCAACGGGTTAAATATATCCAATTTCAAATTAAGCCAATATCCCACCACATAAAATACAACGGCACCCATCCAGATCTTGGAATCGGACTTTAAGAACCGGAACGTCCCATAATGGACCAGTTCAACGGAAAACAACATAAGAATAAACCAGGACGGGACACAAAACGAGGGTATCCCAAAGACCGTACTAACCAGCCCTTTTATATATCCTTCAACGCTTGGCAGTTTCATTCCATAAAAATCCCCGGAAAAGAAGACGGGCAGCACCATGAATATTGCTGTAAAGAATATGAAGGGGAGAAGACGGGAAACAAATCGGTGTTTTAAATATTTTCCGAAACGAAACTCGGTGTCACTTTCCTTGACCACATAGCCTGCCAGGACAAAAAAAACCACCATGTGAAATGAGTATATGAATTTGTATTGAGCAAAGCCAGCCGGATTTTTCAGCAACATGAACCGCTCGATGAAATGGCCGTAAAAAACCAGCGCCATAGCGTAAAACCGCGCGACATCAATTACCCAAATTCTTCCTTTGCCGGACGCCATTTCTATACTCATAATCCAAATGCCTCCTCATAATAGGGGTCTGCCGTTAACTGCTGTGTCCTTGATCAACAATCAGATAATATTTTTTTCATTTTTACTGACGTATTCCGATTTAACATAGCCTTTCCTAATGGGGCAATAAAATTGGAAATAATTTTTTTTGGCCTTGCGCCTCGGGCCTTTTTGAATTTGTCCAGAGGGGGTTTGAAGGGAAGGGGAGGTGGGGTAGTCCGCGTCCAGAATGTGGTGGATTAGGATATGCGATGTAGAATGAATCTAACAAAATATTTTCGCTACCAAGACACCAAGACACGAAGTTTAATTAAAATAAATATTTATTTTAACATTGAAAGCCGGGCCCTCCCTCCGGGCTGTAGGCC
>JAFDDW010000727.1 GCA_019310665.1 Deltaproteobacteria bacterium | reverse complement strand
GAAGACCTGACGCATTTTCTCAGCATTCATTTTCTGATACACGACCGGATCTTGACCGTCTATTTCAATCGTTACGTTCGGTTCGGTGGGGCATTTACCGATGCAGCCGGAAGACGCTACTTTTATATCCGGGCGACCGGAACGGTTCATTTCTTCCATAAGGGCGCCCATAACATCGCGTGCGCCGGCGACGATGCCGCAGGTTGCCAGATGGACGATGACCTTTACCATGGAAACCGGCACGGTGGTTGCCAATTTTTCTAATTTCTGAAAACGCCTGCCGATAACCGTAGCCATATTTGACAGTACCAGATATCCGAGCCTGTGATCTTTTTCAAATAGCCTGGTGAGGCTTTGCTGATCAATTGTTACCACCTCGCAGGTTTTGGTGGTACAATATGCTGAGAGACTGTATTTGTAGGGAGGCACAAGGCTGGACCATCCGAAAGCCATAAACTCTGTTAAGGAGGAAATGGTATTTTTATCCGAGGTAGGCCGCCCCGGCAAGTCGAAGCGCAGATCAACCCGCCCTGTTTTAACAATGAAGAGATGGGATGCGTTGTCGCCTTCATTAAAGAGTTTGGCACCCAGCGTAAATTTTTCTTCCCGGCAACAGCCCAGAACGGCGATAAGCTGATTTTTATCCAGGTTTTTGAAAATTTCAGCTGTTTGCAGAAAATCAATACCGATCATGCCGACCTCCTTCTACCGATGAGTTCATTATTATTGCTATATTAATAACTTTCTCCCGGATATACAGTTCTGCGAAGATACCGTTGTTAGCCCGTATGTTTTTAATTCGATAAATAACGTAATGCGGATTGAGTGTCAAGACAGATGAAACACCATTCGGACCCGGGTTCCCTGTCCTTTGGTCGATTCAACCGCAATTTCGTCTGAATTTTTTTTCATGTTCGGCAACCCCATGCCGGCGCCGAACCCCATTTCCCGATGTTCGTCCGAGGCGGTGGAAAATCCTGCCTGCATGGCCTTTTCAATATCTTCAATCCCCGATCCGTTATCCGATATTTCCATTACCAGCGTGCCGGTATCTATTTCGACACTCAGCTGTCCGTCGCCGCCGTGCATGACCACATTCATTTCGCCTTCATAGCCGCAAATGGCGATTCGACGTATTATTTGAGGGTCAAAGTCCAGGGATTTGAGAAGATTTTGAATATTGATCGAAGCCTCACCGGCGTGGATGAAATCTTTAGCGTTGATTCGGTATGTTTTTTTTAAACCAGTCATAGTTTCTGATAGCCTCATCTACTCTAATATGGCCAAAGTATGGCAGTAAGAAGATTAAGTGTCAAGACACAGATACGCGCTTTATATGGTTTAAGCTTTTAAAACCCTTTACCATCCTGGTTTTTTTTGTTATTCGTCTTCCTTGTGCTGATTTTAGCAAAAAATTCTTAACGAGATCCCAACCCGGACAAGCCGGAACCATACAGGTTGAAATAACCATTTTGCTTCTAATTAACAGCTTAGGTTCTCCAGCAAATGCCTAAAATGCCTAAAATTAAGGTGTTCCATCTATTATATAAAAAAGTTCTGCCATGAATTGCAAAAATATTACAATTAAGGGCCTAAATAGACGAAAGGATATCCGTATGAAAATAGGCATTATTGGTGGTTCCGGATTAGATGACCCCGAGATGATAAAAGATCTGCAAACTCAAGGCCGGAAGACAGATCTGCAAACTCAAGGCCGGAAGACGCCTTATGGTGAAGCCACAACAACGACCGGCAGGCTGAACGATGTTGAAATTGTATTTGTCGCAAGACATGGCAATAACCATCATATTAGTCCAACTCATGTGAACTATCGCGCCAATATTCAGGCCCTCAAGGATCTGAAGGTCACCCATATCATTGCAACCAATGCCTGTGGAAGTTTGAAAAAAGAAATTGATCGCGGTGACTTTATAATTCCCTCCCAGTTCATTGATTTTACGAAACGCAGGATAAATACCTTTCATGATGATTTCAGCGATGGCATGCATCATGAGGTAATGGCTGATCCCTTTGATAAATCGTTGAGCAATTTGTTATACTCGGTCGCCAAAAAGCTGAATTTTAGAATTCATAAAGACAAAACGCTGGTAACGATCGAAGGGCCCAGATTTTCAACCCGAGCGGAATCAAAAATGTATATTGCCTGGGGAGCGGATATTATTAATATGACGGTGGCAACCGAGGCCGCGCTGGCCAAGGAGGCCGGGATTCCTTATGCCGTTATTGCCATGTCGACCGATTACGATTGCTGGAAAGAAGACGAAGAGATGCCGGTCTGGCAGGACATTTTGGATATTTTTAATAAAAATGCAGATAATGTTAAAACAATTTTGTTAGAAACAGTTAGCCAATTATCAGCACAAGAAGGTGCGAAATGAAATCTACCACTCCTGCATCCATTGAAAATTTTGATTATACCAAAAGCTGTGAATATATTAAAAGCAAAGTGCGATCGATTCCAAATTGGCCCATCAAAGGTGTCATATTCAGGGATATTACGACGTTATTGCAGGACCCCAAGGCTTTTAAGGAAATTTGTCAGATTTTTTACAACCGCTATGTGAATGAGAAGGTCGATAAAATTGTCGGCATAGACGCCCGGGGATTTTTATTCGGATCGGTCCTGGCGGTTGAGTTGGGTATAGGATTTGTTCCGATACGGAAGAAAGGCAAACTTCCTTACAAAACCATCAGTGAATCTTACACCCTGGAATACGGGGAGGAAACCATTGAAATCCATGAGGACGCCATCGACCGTGGCGACAGAATTGTAATTATAGATGATCTGATGGCAACCGGCGGCACAATTGCAGCGTCGGCGGCCCTGGTGGAAAAACTCGGTGGGGATATTTTGGAATGCGCGTTTGTCATAGAACTTCCGGACTTAAAAGGTCGAGAAAAAATGGGTGAGAAACCTGTTTGCGATCCTTGAATTTGAAGGAGAATAAGGAATGACGAATGTCGAATGACTAATGAATAATTGTGGAATCGCTTCGCTCTGTCATTTTTATAAGATCTTGTATTTCATCTATATAATTTATATAATTACCCAAAAACTGTCGCATTAAATTTTAAAAATAGACCCTATACCTTAATTCGACATTCGACATTCGTCATTTGACATTTTTTTTCGGTTGTGTGATATTGCCAACTTCGATTTCTAATTTCCCACCTGATTACTATAGAATAGCCGGAGGTGATTGTATGACCGACGATAGCCATCCTCAACATCCTGATATTTCTAATGATATGTGGGCTAAGATCGACGAAATTATTACCGCCAACCGGAATATTGCCGGTTCGATAATCGGTGTTTTAAGAGAATGTCAGGACGTTGTAGGATACCTTCCTGTTGAGTTGATTGATTATATCAGCTACGGCCTTAACCTCTCCGCCAGTGAGGTCTACGGTGTTGCTTCTTTCTATTCGCTGTTCTCGTTTGAGCCCAAAGGCCGCCACCTGATTAAGGTGTGCATGGGCACCGCCTGCTATGTGAAGGGTATCAAAGAGGCTATCAGCCGGATCGAAAACCAGTACAACGTCAAAGAAGGCGGTATGACTGAGGACAAGCGGTTTTCCCTGGAAGCCGTCAGGTGCTTGGGCGCCTGTGGGCTTGCTCCGGTGGTGGTGGTGGATCAGGACACCTACGGCGCTGTAAAAGCAGATAAGGTCGTTGAGACTCTTGAAAAATACAAATAGCCGTGCGCCGGACCGTGGATGAAAATATCAGAAATCAATGGCCTCAGAGGGCTTGATGGTTCTTGGTGACGCAATCCAATTAGTACCTGTTTATTGAAATCACATCATGTTTGCACATGATTTACGCCATAGCCAGGTTGAATATTTAAGCAATTCTATTGATTTTAATAGAAAAGACAGAGCGAAGCGATACCACAAATCTTCAATCTTCAATATTCAATTCCGGCTTGTCCGGG
>JAFDDW010000726.1 GCA_019310665.1 Deltaproteobacteria bacterium | reverse complement strand
CGGCAACTACAATGTCGGCCGATTCCAGCGGTACGCCTTCCGGTTCCTGGCGGACGATTTCCAGTGTTTTTATTCGATCGGAAACGGTATCCGGAACCCTTAGTTCAATGATCTCACCGGATCTGGTTTCATCCGGTGCAGGTGCCGCAAATACGCCTTTGGCAACTGTCGCCATCTGCGGACGTCTCTGGGGACAGATAATTGAAAGCAACCCGCCGTAGGCCGGAATGCGTTGCTCCAGGTTCCTGTCTTCATCGAGAACCAGATCAATGCAATGGGCGGTCAAACCGGTTTTCAATCTGGCCGCCACCAGTGGTGCCAATTCCCGGCCCATAGCGGTCGATCCAAGGATGATAATTTCCGGCCGGTGCTCGCTGGCGAGGTTGACGATTATCTCAGTGTATGTCTCCGGATGATAAAATGCTAATTCGGGTGCATTGCCCAGATAGACCCGGTCGGCACCGGCTGCAATCAGCTGATGGGCCTGTTTCTCGATGTCATCTCCAAGAAAAACCGCTTCAACGGATGTATTGAGCTTGTCTGCCAGCTTGCGTGCCTGACCGATCAGTTGTGTTGACACCGACAGCAGCCGACAATCGATTTGCTCGGCAATGACCCAAACGGGTCCAATATTATTTTTCAGTTTGGCCATTACAATAATCCCGTACCGATCAGTTTATGGACTAATAATTCAGCCTTTTCCTCTCTGGTACCCGTGATAAATTCAACTTCCCGTTTGCTCTCCTTAGTATTCAGTTCGGAAACAATTGTTGGTGAGCCTTTTAAACCCACTGATTCAGGGGATACTCCCAGGTCACCGATGCCCTTCCTGAAAAACTCAGGGCACTGGGAGTGTTCACTTCTCTTGTTACTGTAAAAACCGCGGGAAGCTTGACCTGCATCAACCGGTATCCATTGTCGATACTTGCTTTGACTTTCCACCAGGGCATATCGGATTCGACTATCTCCTTTACCATGGTGACGACAGGTACCTTTAAAAAAGTTGCGATTTGAGGGCCGACCCATTCGGTACTGCCGTCACTGCTGGCCATTCCGCAAAGGATCAAATCACAGGGACCTATTTTTTCGATTCCTTTGGCAAGGGTAAATGCCGTAGCAAAGGTATCGGCGCCCCCAAACGCAGGATCGCTTAACAGGATCCCCCGGTCGGCCCCTAAGGCCAGACATTCTTTGACGATGTTACCGGCCTCAGGGGGGCCCATGCTGAGGACCGTGATCAGAACATCGGTCTTTTCTTTTAACTGAAGCGCAACCTCGATCGCATTCTTATCGAGCGGATTAACCACCATTGGAACATCACACCGCAAAAGGGTTTTGGTGGCCGGATCTATTTTAATATTGCACGCTTCTTTGGGATCCGGAACCGCTTTGACACAAACAACTATATTTAGCATTTCGCAAATTCTCTCAGTTTTGAGCATTTGAACATTCGAATTTGGGATTTGTTTCGAATTTCGAATTTCGTTTTTCGGATTTACAATTTACCAGATTTTCGAACATATTAGTTGATCCCCAAGCCCCTGATTAATTCTAAGACAGTACCCATCGACCAATTATGACCTTCATAATATCGGATGTTCCTGCCGACGGTCCGACCACAAAAGAATCACGCAAATAACGGGTAACTGCATATTCCTCCATGCAACCATAGCCGCCATGGATATCAACTGCCATTTTAGCGGCTCTCTGGCAGGCTTCGGTGGTGAAATATTTGGCGACGGCAAATTCATTGCTTGAGCGTTGGCCCTTATCCTGCATAGCAGCCGCGCGATACCCCAGAAGTCTGCCGGCTTCCAGATCGATTTTCATGTCCGCCAGTTTGTTTTGGATGGTCTGTAAGGCAGCAATCGGTTTGCCGTAAAGAATTCTTTCATTGGCAAATTTGATAGATTCTTCCAGACAGGCAGCCTGAAGTCCTAAAGCCGCGCCGACCATTCCGCCCCGGCCGACATCGCCAATGGCAGCCATGGTGACCCGCAGTCCTTTGCCTTCTTCTCCCAGTATTTGACTTGCGGGTATGCGGCAATTTTCGAATGCCAACTCACCGGTATTGCAGCCCCGCATACCGACTTTGTGCTCCTTATGGGTGGCCTTCCATCCCGCCATGTCCTTATCCAGAACAAACGCACAAAACGCCTTGGGGTTGTCTTCGTCTTTTGCCAAAACTGTAATCGTATCGGCAATGTGGGAGTTGGTAATAAAGCATTTGCGGCCGTTAAGAATAAAGTCGTCTCCGTCTTTTTTATAAGATGACCGTAGCCCGGTGGGATCCGATCCCCCGGTGGCTTCGGTGACCGCAGTCGTGGCCAGACGCTCACCGGTGGCCAATCCGGGCAAATATTTCTTTTTTAACTCCTCTGACCCAGCTTTTATGATCGGTTCGATACCCAAAGCAAATACCTGCAGCATCATGGCAGTTGCTACCGAGACCCGGCTGATTTCCTCCAGAGCAATCATCCGCGCAACATACCCCAGCCCCAACCCACCATATTCCGACGGGATGGTAAGGGCCATCATTTCAGCCTCGCCGAGGGATTTGACGACCTCGTCACTGACCTCCCCGGTTTCTTCCATCTCGGCTACCTTGGGTGC
>JAFDDW010000074.1 GCA_019310665.1 Deltaproteobacteria bacterium | reverse complement strand
GGCCTCCCCGGAGACATGTTTGCCCTTTAACCTTACGCCGGCTTGCCAGATTCTGAAATCCCCTTCCTGCTTGGCAACTCCTTGGATGCGGGCCTGTCTGCGTCGGCCATCTTCACATTGGACCATCTGTTTTTCCATTGGAATTCTCCCGCTGATTTTAAAAAGCTATTCCTGGCGATGTTTTGTAAAATAGAGTCTTTGTTGTGAATTCTTTGCATTCTGTGGCAAAGCATTTTCGCCACCAAGACACCAAAACACAAAGATAAATTTTAGCAAACAGCTTTGCTTTGTGGCTTTGGGCCTTTGTGGCGATTTATTCCAGCTTGTCCGGGTTAGTGATTTGATGCCGAATTCATCATCTTTCCGAATAGCTGAATCACCGCACCGGTCAGGCTATGGGTTCCACCTGTTTCGCGGTTGACGAGTTGCCGCCGTTTTTGAGCTGGCCCATCGCCCGGGTCAATTCCATCATCACACCCAGACCTTGCCGGGCCTCTTTGCTGGATAAAGCCCCGATCATGCCAAAAGGACCGACGGGTTTTGCATTGGCCAGATCAACTTTGGACGGTAGTTCGGAGATTTTTTCCAAAAATGTGATCGCCTGGGGGTCGGCAAGCTTTTTAGCCAGCCCAAGTAAGGCCACCGCACCGTCACCGATCTGATCGATGTCCTCAGGGGTGTAAGCTGAAGCGATCTTGGCACGGACATCCAGCATGGCCGTAATCACTCGCAAAACCCCTTTTTGCTCCAGATCATCCAGGTAGTTGATTACCTGGGGTACGGCGGATTTCATCAGGGGCTCAATGGTGGTGGCAAAGTCCACCACGTTTTCCAGCTGTTCAAGGGTAAAAGTGATGTGTTTGACGCTGCGCAGCGTTCGTTTGAGCAGCGCTAACAGATCTTCCAGCTGGAAACCTGATTCCACATCCTCCAACTCCCGGATCATAAGGCGAAAGGCCTGACCACTCAAGGGTATCAAGTCTTCCCGAAGGTCTTTGATGCCGCTGGCGGTTTGTGAAATCGGAGCCAGCTGGGCCTCTATGCGACCGAGTCGCTCCAGAATTAATTCTTCATTTGTCATGGCTGCCTCCTTATTCGGTTACCAGGGTGTGCCGCATTTTGCCGGCCATTGTTAATTGATCCTCCAGGGGCAGTTCAACGCCTCTGAGCATCATATTCCAGTAAACCCACTTAAACATCATCTTACCCCAATAATTCAAGTAACTGTCCCCCAGCAGGCTGAAGGGCCCGATACCGGGAAAAGGGAATTTGCCGGGCAACGGTTCGTATTCATAGTTAAAGTCGATCAGAAACGCTTTTTCATAACCCGAGCAGATAAAGCAGGTGGCATGCCCGTCAAAGGTGGGCTTGGGTTCATGGTCGTCAATTTCGCGAATGATGTTCTCAACAACGGTTTGCGACTCGTAGTGAGCTACCGCCCCGGCCTTGGATGCCGGAACGTTGGTGGCATCCCCGACGACATAGATATTGTCTGCATTTTTGGCTCTCAGGGTGAAGTGATCCGTTTCAACAAATCGCAGGGGATCTTCCAGGCCCGAACCTTCAAGGAACTTGGCGCCGAAATTGGGGGGTATGGCCACCAGCAAATCATAGTCAACTTTGTCGCCCTTGTGGGATTCGATGGTTTTTTCCTCGGTGTTGACCTTGGCGATATCAAAGTTGGCGGTTACCATGATATTTTTCTGAATGGCGATATCTCCTAAGATCCCGGAAGCAATAGGTTTGGAAAACGCACCGGCCATAGGGGTGACCAGTTCGATCTCCACGTTTTTGCGATCGCCGTTAATGTCGAAAAACCAATCGGCCATAAAGATAAACTCCAGGGGTGCGACCGGGCACTTATACGGCAATTCGGCGATATTGAGTACCACCCGACCTTTATCAAAGTACTTCATTTTTTCGCGCAACGCGATGGCCCCTTCCAGGGTGTAAAAATCGTGAATGTTGTTGCCGTAGTCATCCATCATGCCTTCGACTTCTTCGGGCACAATCGTGCAGCCGCTGGCAATCACCAGCCAGTCATAATCATATTTGCTCTTTTTGCCTTCCACCGTGCGGTTTTCCTTATCCACGCCCACCACCTCATCGAGCACGAAATTGACACCTTCGGGGATAAATTCCCGCTTGGGCTTCTGGCAATCTTCGGGTGAGTAGACATCGAAGGGTATAAACAGCCAGCCGGGTTGATAATGATGGATTTCATCGTTGTCGATGATGGTGACATCCCACTGTTTGGGGCTCAACTTTTTGCGCAAGTTGTTGGCCACCATCGTTCCGCCGGCACCCGAACCTAAAATGAGAACTTTTTTCATGGCATCCTCCTGATTGTTTGATGGTTATATAAATTACAGACCTCGTCATTAGCTTACTTTTTATCGCAATCGTTTCCTTTTATCAGATCGGAAATGGTCGTGCTGTCCAGTTTTTCATATAACACCCGGGTGGCATCCTTCCAGGCCAGTCTTACCTGGCAGTCGTCCGACATGCTGCACTTCTCAGGATGGCTGATACATTCAACCAGTTCACTTTGGCCTTCAAACAGACGGACGATTTGACCCAGAGTGATTTCTTCCGGTTTTTTGGCCAGCAAGTGACCGCCCTTGGGGCCGCGTACGCTGGTCACCATACTGGCCTGTTTCAGAGGGCGGATGAGTTGTTCGAGATATTTGACGGAGATGTCTTGACGTTTGGAGATTTCACCGATCTGGACCGGCCCCTGGTCATTGTGGCGGGCTAGATCCACCAGGATTCTTGCGCCGTAGCGGCTTCGCGTTGATAGCTTCATGGAACCCCGCTTTGTGGTTTATTCAGACCTAAATATTCTATATCAATCAAGTATGAAATACATCTGAAACAAATGGCTGTCAAGAAAAAAGTTATTTTTTTTTATTACGACAGGATTTTTGCCAGGGTAGCTAGTGTTGACATGGAGATTTTGCAGGTTATTTTAATTCTCAGGGGCTAACAAATGCCCCCGAAACTGCATATTACAGATCATGATACGGCAACCGGAAAGCTCATTTGAAGCCGGTATAATTGATCTGTGAAAGGAAGGTCATTATGGAAGCCAAAGATTACTGCCGATCCGTTGAGGTTGAACTTTACGGTTGGAAGGCCAAAATGTATGATATGGTGCGCAAAGTGGATAGCTTGAGGAGTTCTGAAAAAGAAAAAGTTGCCTCCCAGGTAGAGGAACTTCACCACCATATATCAGAGATGGAGCATCTTATTGAGCAGCTTCAAACCGAGTGCCCGGTTGAGTTCGGACCCCAAAAAAAGCAGTTGGAAGAAACGGGTGAGGGTCTGAAGAAGAAATACGAAGATGCCATGTCGGCCGTTTTTCAGTTTTAACTTCGCGCCGCCGATGCCCCATCCCAAGCACTCTGCATGGCACCCTGCAGCAAAAGGCAAGGCTGAAACGGCCTTGCCTTTTTAATTACCTTTGGCCGGAATATCCCCTGCCGCCTGCAGCTGGAAGATGGTCAGCATCATTGTTTATCTGTAATCCGTCTTTTTCTGAGCGGGGATTCTTTTCTGGATTTTGACAACCTATGGTTTATGCTTTAGTTTAATTCATTTGAGAAAAGGAGATCACGGCATATGGCCGAAAGAGTGAAAAAGGGAGATTCCTGTAAAATTGATGTCCAAAACCTGTCTCAATTTCGAAACCGTCTGCCTGAGATTGCTGAAAAGATTATCGATAGCTGCAACGAACAGGAATGTTATATCCATGTTGATTACGAGCCGATTCCATCCCGGGAATGCGTTATTGAAATTATTGACAGATTAAGAGAGATTCTCTTCCCGGGCTATTTCACGAGGGGCAAGCTGGATCCTGTGAATTTAAGATACAGCATGGGTCAATCCGCTACGACCCTCTTTGACATGCTTTCAGAACAGATTGGCCTCAGCATTCGACATGACTGCTTTCGCTATGATCAGCCCTGCAGTGATTGTGATGAACAGAGTCACAGAATAGCGCTCAGGCTTTTAGAAGAAATCCCGTCCATTCGTAAGACGCTGGCCACTGACGTGCAGGCATCGTATGAAGGAGATCCTGCGGCCAAGAGCTATGATGAGATCATATTCAGCTATCCGGGAATCTATGCCATGGCGGTGTACCGTGTGGCCCATATCCTTTTTGAAAACGGCGTTCCTTTGCTGCCCCGCATCATGACTGAGTATGCCCACAGTGTGACCGGCATCGATATTCATCCCGGTGCCGAAATTGGTGAGAGCTTTGTGATCGATCATGGAACCGGTGTGGTCATCGGAGAGACAACCCATATCGGGGAAAGCGTTCGCATCTATCAGAGTGTAACCCTGGGGGCTCTTTCCATACCGAAAGATTCGGGAGATAAGTTTAGAGGCAAAAAGCGGCACCCAACCATCGAGGATGACGTTATAATATACGCCGGGGCGACGATTCTGGGCGGCGATACGATCATCGGGACCCGGTCGGTTATCGGTGGCAACGTCTGGCTGACCCAATCGATTCCGCCCGATACCACCGTTTCTCTGGAATCGCCGCGCTTATCTTATAAATCGAAAAATAAAAAATCAGCGCTGGAAATGTTTGATGCGGTCATCTAGCACCCGTTCACGAAGTTATTTGTTAACGAATAACACGTTTTTTCTAAATAAAGGAGACCGATTATGAAATTTCATTCCACTATCAGCAGTACCATCGGATCGACGCCGTTGGTGCGTCTTAACCGCATCAATGAGGACATTGATGCGCAGATATTTGCTAAACTGGAGTTCTTCAACCCGTTGGGCAGTGTTAAAGACCGGATAGCCGCTTCGATGATAGAGGCTGCCGAAGTCGACGGTTCAATCAAACCGCAAACCTTGATTGTAGAACCCACCAGCGGAAATACGGGTATTGCCCTGGCGTTTATTTGTGCCGCCAAGAATTACCGTCTCTGTTTAACCATGCCGGATACCATGAGTGATGAACGACGAAAATTGCTCAAACATCTGGGCGCCGAACTGGTTTTGACCCCGGGGGCTGAGGGCATGAAAGGCGCGATTGGCAAGGCCCAGGAAATAGTCGAATCTGAAAAAGATTCCTTCATGCCGGACCAGTTTGGCAACCCGGCCAATCCGCGGGTCCATCGGGAGACAACGGCTGAAGAAATCTGGCGCGATACCGAGGGCACCGTCGACATCCTGATCTCCGGTGTGGGTACCGGCGGAACCATTACGGGCGTGGCCCAGGTCATCAAACCCAGGAAGCCGTCTTTCAAGGCGATTGCCGTGGAGCCGTCCAATTCTCCGGTTTTATCCGGCGGTGAGAAAGGCCCACACAAAATCCAGGGCATCGGCGCCGGTTTCATTCCGGACGTGCTGGAGCAGTCACTCATCGATGATGTTGTGACCGTTACCAATGAGGATGCCTTTGAAACCGCACGCAACGCAGCCCTGCTGGAAGGGCTCCTGTGCGGCATATCATCGGGGGCTGCCATCTGGGCTGCTCTTGAGGTTGCCAAACGCCAGGAATCTGCAGGCAAAACCATCGTGGTTGTGTTGCCGAGCACCGGCGAGCGTTATATCAGCACGGACCTTTTTAAATAATGATTGGTGAGGAAGGATTGATTTTTACAGATTGATTCGACCGAGTAAAATGATATTGGCCCAATTTTATGATCAGGTGGTGGTTGTGATTTGTTATTTTTTTGAATACACGCCTATAATTTCCATCATATTAGTGCGTTAATCGCATATGCAAATCAGCATACCGCCGGTTGGTTTCTAGCAGTTCCACGTGCGTTCCCTGAGCAATCACCCGGCCTTTGTCCAGCATAACGATATGGTCCATCCAATGCAGATCAATCAGCCGATGGGTGATCAGCAGCAGCGTTTTTCCCGTCGTTTTATGTTTCAACGCCCGCATCACGTTTCTTTCCGTAAGGGTGTCCAATCCCTCCGTCGGCTCATCCAGTACCCATAGCGGCGCATCGTGCAGTATGGCCCGGGCAATGGCCACACGTTGTGCCTGACCCCCGGAAAGCAGCTTTGCCGCTTCCCCGATCCGGGTGTCCAGACCGTCCGGCAGGCTTTTGACAAACTCATCCAACTGGGCAGATTCCAGGGCCGCGAACAGGGCATCATCGTCTGCTGCGGGGCAGGCCATCAGAAGGTTCTCTCTTAAGGAGGCGTTAAACATGTGCGGCTGCTGGGATATGACTGACAGATAGCGGCGGAGTTCTGATTCACTTAAATCGCAGATATCTTCATCGGCCAGGCGGATGTGACCGGAGGCAGGATTCCAGAATCGCACCACAAGATTTATCAATGTCGATTTTCCCGATCCGGTTTCGCCGATTACGGCCACTCTCTGCCTGGCGGGGATTTGAATATTGACATCATGGAGCGCCCAGGGGGATTTTTCACTGTAGCGGAAACTAACATTTTCAAATGTGACGCCGAACTGGATGGGAAGGGCGACGGATGTTTCGGGGAAAGTGATTTGGGGCTGTATTTCTACGATTTCCCGCAATCGCTGCCCGGCCTCCCGGGTCCGCCCCAGAAATTGATAGGCTTCTGGAAGGGGCAGGATTGCTTCAAATGATGCCAGAATCACCAGCGCGATCAGGGCCAGATTGGCACCGTTGAGCAAATCACGGTTTACCAGATCTACTGCCAGATAAAGCGCCGTCAGAACTGCAAGGCCTGTAATCAAAGTGATCAACGCCATCGACAGGCCCCGGATATGACTCATCCGCAACTGGCTTTTTAGCAAGGCGCGGCTGCTGTGCCTTATGGCATCGAGGTGGCGATGATAGGCATCGAAGACCAGCAATTCGGCCATTCCCTGCAGCGTGTCAATTGTCCGAACGCGCAAATCGGAGATGCGATGGGCCAATTCCTGCCCGGGATTCTCTCCGAGTTTTAAAGCCATTGCGGCCACGCCAAATCCGGCGATTGACAGATAAATCGCTGTTGACAGGGCAATGAAGGGATCAAAAATCCACAGAAAGCCCACGACCAAAAGCGACATGATCAGAGCCACCAAGCTGGGAGACAGTACTCGCAAATACAGATTGTCCAGCGCATCGATGTCCGCCACGATTCGATTTAATACATCACCGCTGCGAAACATCATCAGGCGCGATGGTGCCAGAGGTTCCAGATGGACGTAAAACCAGGTCCGCAAACTTTGCAAAATCCTGAAGGTGGCATCATGGGATACGATTCTTTCGACATAACGGGCCAGGGTGCGACCAATGGCAAACATTCGAACCCCGATGCTGGGATGGAAAAAATTAAAAAGCTGGGCGGTGGCCACCGTCAGACCGGCATAGGCCGCCGCGGAGATAAACCAGCCCGATAAGGCCAGAAGCCCTACGGCCGATGCCACCGCGAGCAGCCCGCACAGGGTACCCAGGATCATCCACCTTAAATGACCCCGAAATAATTGAACAAAAGGCGCCAATTCCAACCATCTTTTAAACACGGTCATCACCTCAATTTCAGGCCCTTAGGCC
>JAFDDW010000073.1 GCA_019310665.1 Deltaproteobacteria bacterium | reverse complement strand
TCAATTTATTAACACTCACAGGACACCATGTTTCCTTGATGCCTCTTCCTTCTTTTTCCAAAAGTGCATATCATTTCTGCCATCTACATACTATCCTCTGTCCTTCATTTTTTTTCCGCATTCCGCATTCCCAATTCCGAATTCAAAACTCTGTCCTTCATTATTTTTCCCAATTCCGAATTCCCAATTCCGAATTCAAATACCTCTGTCAAAAAAATCGGCCGATCATAATTATCACCGAATTCATCCCCCGATTTTCGTCATGCAATCCAGCGTTTGAGACGTGAGAGAGCCGAACCGCGCCAAAAAATGGCGGGCCGGAATCCACCTTGAATTCCGTCCCGATTCCAATCTGGGGATTAAAATTAAACCGTGATCCCTGACCGTCAACCTGAAAGTCGGTATATATCACACCGATACCACCTTCAATATAAGGATTCAATCGGTGGCTGGAAATAAATTCCAGGTAATACAGGGCCATCATGCCGACAGAAGCCATACCACGGGTTTTGGGAGATGTCGTCAGGCCGGCGGTGCCTTCAACTTTGAAGCGCAAGGGGTCCGGTGCCCAATGACGCCATACTTTATCATAATCCCACATGACAAAGCCCGATAGCTGAACAAAATTGATATCATCATCGGGGTCAAATGTATTACCCAGCACTGCAGCCATGCCACAGCGCGTCGGAATTTTGTCCACTTCATCGTCACCGCCGCGGGCTGATCTCGATGGGCTATACAAAACCAGCAACACCACCAGGCCTGAGAGCAGTTTTATTATTCGGGTATTCAGCATGCCGACATTCCAATTGAGACGAAGCCCGGATAAACCGGAAATTCCAAATAAATAATCCGCCGGAGGCGGAACCAAAATTCAAAATTCCAAATGCGAATATGATCTTAAGAAAGAACGTTTCAATTCTATGTTTTGACGGTCTCGTAAGAACTCGTTACTCCGGAGAAAACCGGAGTCCAAATCCTCTGTAAGTGTTCGAAAAGACTGAATTCCGGCTTTCGTTGGAATGACACAAAGAACGGTTTTTGACGTTTTGCAAGTTCATCTGTTTTGGTCATTGGGTATTGTAGTTTGAGATTTACCCTTCGACCTTGCTCAGGGTGGTGAGCTTGTCGAACCATTTGTAATTTGATGCTTGGTATTTGAGATTTTAACAGTTTGTGCTTGTGTTTTGTTTTTTTGCCACGAAAAGCAGATATATAATCTCTAAGATACTAAATAGATCCCGTTGACGCCCCGCCCTAATCGGAAGGTCGATAATTGACCAGTACCATGCCCAGGCTGACCATGATCAACGCCAGAATCAGGTTGGTGCTGATGGCTTCGCCCAGAATTAATATCCCGCTGAAGATCACACCAAATACCGGTGTGAAAAATGAAAAGGCGTGCAGCAGGCTGACCGGGTAACGGGAAACAAGTACGAACCAGGCCAGATAACTCAGAAATGCGACGATGATGCACTGGTAAAACAGCGAAAAGGCGGTCAAAAGAGAAAATCCGGTAACCACGGGGTCTTCGAAGGTTAGACTCAGAACAAATAAAAACGGCGCCGAAAAAAACAGCTGGAAAAAAAGAATCTGCAGTGGTTCTGCCCGCTGAGCCAGATATTTTTTAATATAAACGGTTGTCGCGCCCCATGCGGCACCGGCGAGTAGAAATAAAATATCGCCCGGCAAGGCCTCGAATGAAAACGTCCCTAAATTTTTCATAAACAATACGAGTAACCCGCCGAATGCCAGCATGAGGCCGCAGGCTTTCCAGAAATTGAAACGATCTGCAACCAGGAAAAAATGAGCCCCCAGGGCTGCGAAGAAAGGCGCCGCATAAAGGATCACATAGCCGCGCGATGCCAGGGTATGTTTGAGGCCGACAAATATCAATCCGAACTCGGTGCCGAATAATAGGCCGGCAACGACCCCGTGAAAGATGATTATTCTGGATGGAAAAAGGGCCAGCCCTTTGGCCTTCATCCAGACGTAAAGGCACATGGCGGCAACCATGGACCGAATACCGGCCATGAACAAAGGGGCGATATCCCGCGCTGCCAGTTTGACAAAAGCCATATTGCTGCCCCAGACCATAGCGATGACCAGCATAGCGACAATTGGCTGCCACTGGAGTTGGGCCCGGTAAAGGGAAGCAAATTTTTTCAAGGACGGGTTACTCATATCGTTTTTTCTGCAGCAACATGGCATCGAATGCGAGCATTTATACCGCTCTCCATATTTATGTTCCGAGTTACGAAATTGCGGTTTCAGGTCACGGAAATTGGCCCGTGGTCTGCCGGATCAGCCCTGAAAGGAGTCCCGTTTCGTATCCCCATAGTCTTTCAGGAAAAAAGAAATCAGGACGGTGCCGGTAATTATCAGAAAACCGCCGGTCAGGAAAATACTTGGCAGGCCCAGGGTGTCCATAATGATGCCGGATAAAATGGGCGATACGATCATACCCAGGCTCCAGCCCGCATCCGTGATCCCCATGATGGACCCCATGCCCATCTCTTTGCCCAGCTGACCGGTAATGACAAATCCGGCCGGCATAGCAATCCCGTTGCCGATTCCCATTAAAATATTGAGTCCCAAAACCAGGGTAAATCCATCCACAAAGGGCATCCCCGCTACTGCCAGCCCGGAGATAAATGTCCCGATAATGATCATACGTATCGGACTTATACGGTCGGCAAGATCCCCGCATACTCTTTGCAAAAGGGCAATTAAAAAAATATTGGCCCCCAGAATAATCCCTACCTGGGAGCTGGAAAGTCGCATCCCCAGAGCCAAGAGCGGTAAAAACGCATAAACACTCCCCTGGCCGGCAGCGACAAAAAATCTTAACAGAAAAATTCCCTGAACAACCCGATGAGAAAGAAGGCTTTTTAGGGGTGAGACCGGTTTCTTGCTGACCGATGTACCGCTCCGATCGGATCCCGGAAGGAATGCCATGACACCGACAAAGGTAATCAAGGCCAACCCCCCCATGGTGTAAAATGCCGCCGCCATCCCGAATAAATCCCGGATAATACCGCCCAGCACGGGTCCGGCGCCAAGTCCCAGCATAACCGCCATGTTTAGCGTTCCCATGTAGCGGCCCAACCGGTGTGGCGGGGCAATATCGGCTGCCAGAGCCATGGCAACCGGCCCCACCAGCACAGATGTAAAGCCGTGCAGAAAGCGAACCAGAATCAGGGCCTCAACCCGGGTAGCCATGATATAAAGGACCGAAATCAGGGCATAAAGCAAAAGGCCCGCGGCAATAAAAGGTTTTCGCCCCCAGCGGTCAGACAGTCGTCCCGCCAGTGGATTGAATAAGGTCCGCGCCAGATTGAAACTGGCGATAATGATGCCGACTTGCAGCCCGCCCGCTCCAAGTTGGACGGCATAGACAGGTACCAAGGGCCATATAATACCCAGCCCGATCATCACCACCCCCACCGCTGCCGACAATGATATCAATATGCCGGCGGGCGAAAGCCCATTCGATGGAAGCTTCTCAATCTTTACTTTATCTGATTTTCCGGAGGTGTGATGTAAGTTAATGCGATCCCCCACTTCTGGTTGCAGCCGGCAATCTTGCCACCACCGGTATATATTCTTAAAACCATCACGAAATCTATAACGGCTTTTTAAGCAGTATTTCACGAATTCCGTTGCGGTAGCGAAGGGACTTGACAATGCTGAAGCCGGTTAGCAAGGACATCAGGGCGCGGTTGTGGCGACAGTGCCAGGCAATATTTAAATGGGGTTGGACACGATAGCTCATCCGGTAATGGTGTTGAATAATAAACGAATTTATCCGAACGGGTGAGGGTGGCTTTTCAAAAGCGACTAACATCAGCAGCCCTCCCGGTTGCAGCATGAGAAGACAATGCTCAATCACTTGGCTTACCTTTTTATCGTCCAGGTGATCGCAAAGGTCCCAGAGGTGAATTCCATCAAAAAACCGATCCGGGTAGTCAAGATGCCGCCATACGTTGCGGGAATGGCGCGCAATTTTCTGCTCCCGGATCAATCGCAAAAACATATCGCACACATAATGCCTTCTCAACCGACTCGCAAAAAACAGGATATTCTCTTCACACACAGGTCCCATGTCAAGCACCTGACCATCCTTTAGCCGTACAAGCGAATTTAGGAACAGTTCGAGAACCTCGCTGGTGTGGCTTGTCGGGGACAACGCAACATTTGGATCTCGCGGGTCCTGTGTGATCGAAGTCGCCAAGAATTACGTCTCCTTTTTAGCGCTTATCGGGGGGCACCCGGTGCCTTGCCGGTCTCGGGAGCAGCAGTGGCATTTGGCTTCTGGGCATCAGTGGATTTTCGGTTCGGCTCCCGATCCAGTTCGATCACCCCTTTGATATAGGCACCGTCTTCAATAGAAATACTTTTAGCCTTGATCTCCCCATAAAAATCAGCCTCCCGGGTAATTTCAACTTTTTCATGGGATTTAATATTGCCTTTGAACTCTCCGCTGATACTCACATTCCGGGCGTTGATTTCACCTTCCACCTGCCCGTTGGGACCGATCCTGAAATTATGTTTTTCCAATTCGATGTTGCCTTTCATCGAACCTTCGATCTCCAGGTTTTCTTCACCACGGATGCTGCCTTCGATGGAGATGTGTTCACCGATGATGGTTTTCTCATCTCTGGCAGTTGATCTTGAGAGAAAAGTTGAGCTTTTACCCTCTAAGGGTCTATCCGGAGATACCAATTTGCCGCTATCAGTTTTTTTACTTTTTCCTAACATGGGGCCTCCCTATTTGGAGTTATTTGTTATACGTTTAAGAAAATCAATTATCATAAACAGAGGGGATTTTTCAAATTGATATATTTGTACCACTCCCAACGCATGTCTTCCATTTCACAGCATCTCTTCCACCCAGTCCAGGCCGAGCTCCATTAATTTTCCCCGGGTCGGCCGGCCGGTTGCAGGATCACAGCTGATCATCTCGTAGTACAAAGCAACGGCATTATTAAAATCTTCCTCTTCAAATATCTTCTTACCGGAATTGGGGCCGTCCGGTTTTGGGTTAAAAAGGCGCTTTGGCAAACGGTCATCTTTGATTGAAAATCCTTCCCGGCTGTTAAAAGACCGGGCCAGCGCAGAACCTCGCTCAGCGGCTCTCATCAGTTCATAGAGGCTTGCGTTCCACCCTGTCACGGCGTTTATCGATTGAACCATGACCTCCAAAGGCATCACTCCCCGGGGAGCATACCCGAAGACACACAGCCCCAGGGCATCCATCATCCGCCACAGTTTTTCCAACTGCATGTAGCCTCTTACTTTCTCATTGGTGATCTCGGTGGCAGGCATGGATTTATAAATTCCTAAAGGCTTAGCAGATTTAAACATAGATGAGTTTTCGTCGGTAAACATGGGATCATGGGCGGCGGTCATATGATCCGCTCCATAGGTACTGACGGCAAAGCCGATCCCCACGCCGACTTTTACGCGCGGATCATGCATGGAAATCTCCTGGCCTTTGACCGCAAGATGGAAGGGTTCGTCTTCAACACCCCATTTTTTTGCCAGGCGAGCAGACCCCTCAGCCAGAACATCACCGAATCCTTCCCGCCGGGCGATTAATTCCAGCAGTTGAATCATCAGGTCGGCATCCCCGAAGCGCAGTTGCAGACCGCCGGTATCTTCTTTGGTGATGACACCTTCCTGAAAACACTCACAGGCAAAGGCGATTGTCATGCCGGCAGTTATGGTATCGATACAGTAGCGGTTGCAAATTTCATTCCCCTTGGCAATCGCTTTCAGATCTACGATGTTGAGGTTGGTGCCCAGAGCGGAAATGGTTTCGTACTCGGGACCCCCATAGCGCGAATCGATGCCATATTTAGGATCATCCAAAGCAATACCTCGCTTGCATTGAATCGGGCAGGAGTAGCAACCTTTTCTTTTTTGAAGCAACAACGTGTTGTATGTATCACCGCTGACCGGCGTGGGGTCGTCCAGGGCGCTGCGCCTGAAGTTATCTACCGGTAACGCCCCGGCGGCCGACAGCAATTCAGGAAAAGCGGTGGTGCCGTAAGTATACAATGCTTCTCCCAGAGGATTGTCGCGAAAACTCCTGGCATAATTTTTCGCGGTCTGGTTCAGAAAATCGGGATCAAAAAATTTGATCTTATCAGATCCCAAAGCCGCAACGGCCCGCAAATTTTTTGAACCCATCAGGGCGCCAAAGCCGCAGCGGCCATTGAAATGACCAAGGTTGTTGGTTATGTTGGCAAAAAGAACCTGGTTCATTCCGGCAAGGCCTGTCTGGGCCACCCTGATTTTTCTGCTCCCCATTTCTTCCCGGATGGCATCTTCAACTTCTTTTGAGCCCAATTGAGATATGGATGTCGCATCTTTAATTTCTGCTTTGCCGTCATTTACCCATAGATAAACAGGTGTGTCCGCTCGTCCGCGAAAAACCACGGCGTCAAAACCGGCCTTTTTGAGCTCCGGTCCAAAAAATCCGGCCGCTTCCGACTCTCCCGCAGTACCGGTAAGCGGAGATTTTCCGACAGCTGCAAATCGGCAGGAGGCCGCCAGAGGGGATCCCGTCATAACCCCGGTGGCCAGCACGAGAATATTATCCGGTGACAACGGATCGATCCGTGGCGCTACCATTTTCATCAAGTAATGGTAACCCACTCCCCTGCCGCCCAGGTAGCTTCGAAAAAAGGCTTCATCCCTGTCTTCTATGTCAATGTCGCGGTTCGTCAAATCGACATGCAATATCCTGCCGGTGTAACCGTAGTTCATCTAATTCCCTCCTTGGCCAGTTTCATATGACGGGTTAACTAAAAAATGAACGCCCGCCTGCCATGCATTGTGCGTTGGGTTGGTGTAATCATTGATTTATAAATCAAACGGTTAAATTTACCTCACACCGGTTTCAAGGCATTGCGGGCAGGTCGAACATCGAACATTGAACGTCCAATCCACCAAGGCGGACTGTAAGCATCGAATAATGTATTCTGTCTATTTTACAAAAAGACTGAGCAAAGCGAAACCACCCTTCGACATTCTACGGTTCGACATTCGACATTCTGCGGTTCGCTTGTTTTAAAATAGATAAAGCGTAGCGTCATCAATATTCGACGTTCGATGTTGGACGTTCGATGTTCGACGTTCAATCTTTTCACTGATCCGGCCACCTGAAGTTTCATATAAGGTGTCAGAGGACAGATGACAGAGGACAGAATCCCTCAGCCTTGATCCCCGTACCTACCCTACCCACCATCGAGTATTCAGGATCAGAAATCTGTCATTCCGCATCTAGTGACCAGCTACCACCAGTAGCCAGACACCTGCTTAACCCTGAACCGTTGAACCCTTGAACTCTGAACCC
Organism: Deltaproteobacteria bacterium; assembly: GCA_019310665.1. Classification (GTDB taxonomy): domain Bacteria; phylum Desulfobacterota; class Desulfobacteria; order Desulfobacterales; family JAFDCJ01; genus JAFDCJ01. The sequence goes on along the minus strand of JAFDDW010000073.1, from coordinate 160 downwards.
CTGAACCTCTGAACTCTTGAACCCTTGAACCCTGAACCTCACTTTTGTGGTTATACAGATATCTCGCCCCGAGTATAAAATAAAGATCTCACGATGTCAAAAGAACATGATGGTTCTTTTCTTGACGCACAAGCGTTGCTTCCCTATACTATGCGAACTA
>JAFDDW010000725.1 GCA_019310665.1 Deltaproteobacteria bacterium | reverse complement strand
CCGCTTTGGTGCCATTTAATCGAAGCCGTCGCGCCAGGGCAGGCCGCAATCGAAAGGCGCGCAGCGCCTAAACCATTCCTTTAAAAGCCATAAAAGTCAGGGAAAGAATTCCGGCGGTGACCAGGGCGATGGAGGTGTCCTGCAACGGGCGGGGAACCCGGGCCAGAAGGGGTCTTTCCCGCACCCCGGCAAACAGAATCAAGGCCAGGCCGAAACCCACGGCATAAGCAAAGGATGCCACCAGGGCCTGCATAAACGTATACTCTTCGTTGACATTGATCAGGCATACGCCCATCACGGCGCAATTGGTGGTGATTAAGGGTAGAAAAATCCCCAGACCGGCATACAACGCCGGGATGCTCTTTTTTAAAAACATCTCTACAAATTGAACCAGGGACGCAATTACCAGGATAAAGGCCACGGTTCGCAGATATTCCAGGTCGAATTTTACCAGGACAAAGGTGTTGGTCATCCAGGTGATGACACCGGCCAGTACCAGGACAAAGACCACGGCCATGGCCATGCCGATGGCGGTTTCCATTTTCTTGGAGGTTCCCAGAAAGGGACAGTTGCCCAAAAACTGGGCCAGCAAAATATTATTTATCAGGATACAGCTGACGGCAAGGACAAATAAATCACCCATTGTCTTCTCCTATTTTTTTCCGACCAGATTCATGAGACACAGCATGAGACCCAGGGCCATGAAGGCACCGGGGGCTTCAACCATAAATGAAAACGGCTGAAAAGAAGGACCGAATATCTGGATTGGTGTGACCCAGAAGGTAAGCATACCGGTTCCGAGCAATTCCCGGACGGCGGCCAGGGCCATCAAGGATAACGTAAATCCAATCCCGATTCCGAGGCCGTCCAGCAGGGATCGGAACACACCGTTTTTGAAGGCGAAGGCTTCGGCGCGACCCAGCACGATACAGTTAACAACGATCAAGGGAATAAATATGCCGAGTTTGAGAAAGAGCGGGTAGGCGAACGCCTGCATCACAAGCTCGACAACGGTAACAAAGGTGGCAATGATGACGATGAAACAGGCAATCCGAACTTTTGCCGGGATAAGCTTGCGCAACGCCGATACCAGTACGTTGGAGCCCACCAGGACAAAGGTGGTCGCAACCCCCATTCCGATTCCATTTTCAACTGACTTGGTGACCGCCAATACGGGGCAGAGTCCAAGCACCAGCCGAAAAGGCGGTACTTCATCCCACAACCCCTTCACAAATTCCTGTGTCAGAGATTTCGCCATTTAGTTCACCCTATTTTTTGAATTCCTTTAATTTGTCGGCAATCTGGGTTTTCAGCTTCTGGTATATTTTGTCAGCGTCCGTGGCCGCACTGGATACAGCGCGCGATGTGATCGTCGCCCCGCTGATGGCACTGATGGAACCCCCGTCCTGGGTAACCGCGACAGGCTGCTCCAAGGCCAGGCCCGTAAACTGGGCCGTGAAGCTGGGATCGCTTTTGGCTTTGGCGCCCATACCGGGTGTTTCAGCATGGGTGGTCACGCTGACGCCCATCAGTTGATTATCTTTAACATCGATGAAGGCCACGCCCCGGGGCTCACCGTCGAAAACACCGACAAAAAACGTTATTTCAACATCGCCGTCCTTGAGGGTAAAGCGGTCAGCGACGGGGTTGTTGCCGGCGCCTTCGAAAATGGCACGAATGGCCGGTCCTTTGACAAACTCAAGTACCTGATTCTCAATCCGTTCCTGGGTATTGTTACGGATATAGGCCAGCACACCTCCCGAAAAGAAGCTTAGAATGGTAAGCACAACCACCATTTTTATCATTTCACGCATTTTAGACAACCTTTCCCAAAGCTTGCGGTCTGATTTTGTCCAGCAGCGGACTGATAAGATTGATCAGTAAAATGGCCAAAATTACGCCGTCGATATAAGCGCCGATATTGCGAATCAAAACGGTCATTATCCCGCCGACAGCACCATAGATAAGCATCGGAATCCCATTCACCGGAGATGAAGAATCTTCGGTGGCCAGGAAAAAGGCACCAATCAGGGTATAACCCGATAAAATGTGAATTCCCGGACCGACAAAACGGACCGGATCAATCAAATTAAACAACAAAGCCGTCATATACACCCCGGCCAGAAAGGTGAGAGATATTTCCGGACGGATAAAGCCTCTCAGCATCAGATAGCATCCGCCCAGGATAAGACCCAAGCCGAAGGTGACGCCGAGACCGCCGATTTGTCGGCCCATCAGAAGGTCGCCCAGATGAATGGACTCTAAAGATGCAGATCCGAAATGCTTGGCGACCGCCAGTGGATATGCGGCGGCGAAGTTAAAATCATAATTCAGAAGCATCCCGTCGAAATTGAAAAGATCCTTCCAGGATATCATCAGAATGGCCACTGTCAGGGCTACCGGATTAAACGGGTTGCTGCCGATACCGCCAAATATCTGTTTGCCGACGACCACCGCTATAAACGTACCGGTAATCACCGCCCACCATGGCATGGTGGCGGGCATCAGCATGGCCAAAAGCAAACCGATTACCGCTGGATTACCGTCGCCAATCGTGACCGGACTTTTAGTTACATAATTAATCGCCAGTTCCCACAGCATGGCTGTGGCCATTGACAGGCTGACGACACCCAAAACCGGAA
>JAFDDW010000724.1 GCA_019310665.1 Deltaproteobacteria bacterium | reverse complement strand
AACCGAAGTTGAAAAGTATTTGAAAAAATCTGCACTGCTGGAAGACAAACCGAAACTTCTCAGGCTGGATGTCATGCAGGAAGATGCGGATGAGCCGAGGCTGATAGAAGGGATTAAGCACCTTATTTCAGAGTAAAAAGTTGACCGGTTTTCCCGTTTGCCCGTTGAGCCCGTCAGCGGTTTACTACCACTAATCAGGAAAAAAGCCGGCTAACGGGCCAACCGGCTAACCGGCAAAACCAAATTTGAATTATGGAATTAATAGACCCCCAAAGTGATGATTCCAACCCTTTATGATTACTGGGTCCACGATGTGGAAGTCTTGAAGGAAAAAGGCAGGTACGAATTGTATCCCAGTAATCCATACGAAACCGTCATCAACACCCGTCCGGCCATCTCCTTCTACAACGACAACAATCCGGACTGGATGAACGTCATGATTTTCTATCACGTTCTGGCCCATATTGATTTTTTCCAGAACAATCTCTACTTCCGCCACACCTGGGATTACGATTTCACCGGCCGGGCCCTTTCCGATAAACGCATGATTGCCAAGCTGCGATCGGAAAAAGGCCGCTGGGTGGATTATATTATCGAATTTAGCCGGGGCATCGACAACCTGGTCGGATATCATGGTGAACTTTCCCGTCTGAACCGCGCCCCCCGGACCAACCAGTCGAAAATGCTGGATTTCTACTTCGATGTGTTCCTGCAGTCGATAAAAAAAGTAAATATAACAAAGTATATAAAAGAGATTGAGCGCTATAACGAATGCATGCGGGAGAGCCGGGACCTTGGCGAAAAAGCCTTTTTTTCAGAAGTGTTGAGAAAACATCCCGAATTTGATGCGATCTATAACAAGACGCTGAAAAAAAAGCCCGCTCGCAAACTGGACCCGATAGAATATGTCCTGGAACACTCACCGTTTTTAGCCAAAGAAAAAAATAACTGGATGAAACCCGTTGTCGAGGTGGTGCGCCAAACATCTCTATTTTTTCAGCCGCAGATTCGCACCAAAATCATGAACGAGGGTTGGGCCAGTTACTGGCATGAGAAGCTTTTTTTGCAGGATGACCGTATCGAGGGACACGAGGTTGATTTTGCCCGGACCCATGCCGGGGTGACATCGATGCCCCGGGTGGGTTTAAACCCTTATGCCCTTGGGTTGCGATTGTTTTACTACATCGAGCAGTTGACGGATAAGGGCAAGTACTCAGTTGAGTTCAGACGACTTTTAGACGCCCGGGAGCGCAAACAATTCGATACGAAAAGCGGGCAGGGAAAAGATTTTCTGTTTAAGCTGCGGGAAAATTTTAATGATTTCATGTTTATCAATACGTTTATCGACCAGGATTTTATCAATCAATATAAACTGTTCGTCGCCGGCCGGCGGTTGAACCAGCAAAGGGAGGTCTGGGAATACTATGTCCAGAGCCGCAGTGCCGAAAGCTATCGCCAGATGGTGCTGGATACTCTTTACCATCCGCCATACATCGAAATTGATGAGGAAAAATCAAAAAACAGCGAGCTGTATTTGATACACCGTTTTGAAGGCAAACCCCTTGTAAAAGATTTTATCTCCAATACCATGCTGGGCATTGAATATCTGTGGGGGGCTGCGGTTAAGCTTGAAACCAGCGAGGTGGTGCAGGCCGAACCGTCGCAGGCCAAACTACCTATTCCCGGCCTGACGATGCCGCTGGAAGATGACCGCCAGCCAAAGGAAATCAAGTGGCAAAGGGTTCGGTATACGATGAAGGACCGCAAGCTATCCAAGGAAAATATATAGGAATTCGGAAGTCGGAATCATTCGATTTGGGATTTTAGATTTTGGATTTCGGATTTGTCTGATTTTCACCACGCAACCCGAAACCCGGAACAGCAACCAGAAGCCAGAGACCAGTGACCAGAATTCGGAATTCGGAATGGGGAATGCGGATTTAAGGGCAAAGCGTAAGATTTTTCTGAGATTTCCGAATTACCGTGACCAGCAAGCAGAAAACCGCCAAAACCGGACGTAAAACAAAAATGAAAAGCATCAAAAAGTTAATAAGGCCGTCGAAAAAAAAAGCCCCCGTTGTTCAGGAGGACGATCCGGCCGTAAAAAGCATTAAAAAGGCCCTGGACAATCTCAACCAGAGCATCGGTGAATTTGAACAGCGCGCTCCTATTGCCTTTGAAGGATTTCTCAATGAGCTGGCCGCGAACCCCCATGGTGTCATCCGCAACGCCTTCCAGGTCTTTCACGACATGATGAAAGCTTACGTGGGTGAAGGAATCGAAGAATATCCGGATGATCCTGAATCCATTCACTATGTGCTTTACGATTGCAGCAAGTTGTTTGTTGAAGGTGCCGACTATCCATTTTTTGCCGACCGCCTCTTTGCCAATCGTCTGATCAGCCTGGTGGAAGCTTTAAAAAGAGGTGCCCAGCAAAATAAAATTTACCTGTTTAAAGGTCCTCCGGGCTGCGGGAAAAGCACGTTTTTAAATAATCTACTGATGAAGTTTGAAGAATACGCCAACACCGACGCCGGTATGCGTTATGAAACCGTATGGCGTTTTGACCGCAAAATATTGCAGGATTTCAGAGATTACGAAACGCATCCGGTGCTTGAAAAATTAACTCACCTGCTGGAATCGTCCTATGAGGATCAAACGGAATCCATATCCGAAGCCGGTGATTCCTTGCAAGGCTCTGAGGCCTATGCTGCCGCCCGCTATTCCCCTCAACTGGCGGACAAGTTTATCGAAGTGCCGTGCCCCAGTCACGACAATCCGATTTTGATGATTCCCAAGCATCATCGCCGGGAATTTTTTGACGATTTGTTTAAAAACGACGAATTCAAATGGAAACTTTCCACTGAAAAAGAATATGACTGGGTCTTTAGAGATAATCCGTGTACCATCTGCAGTTCTCTATATGAAGCATTGCTGGACCGCCTGCAAAGTCCTCAAAAAGTCTTTGAGATGCTCTATGCGCGTCCCTACCGTTTCAACCGTCGTCTGGGCGAAGGCATCAGTGTCTTTAACACGGGTGACAAGCCTTTGCGGCAAAACGTTATGAGCAACCCCATTTTACAGAAACGGATTAACAGCCTTTTAAGGGACAGCAACCGGGTAAAATATATCTTCTCCCAATATGCCAAAACCAACAACGGTGTTTACGCCCTGATGGATGTCAAATCCCATAACACCGATCGGTTGATCGA